>JBBIUJ010000107.1:0-11902 GCA_037440345.1 Prolixibacter sp. | reverse complement strand
AAAAGAAAAAGTAGCAAAAAGTAAAGAAAATCAACAACATACACAATATTTCAAAGAACCAGTAACAATTTTTGTTTGTAACTATACAAATCTAAATGGACGCAAAGGGTGACACAAAGGGCTCACAAAGTAAATGTAGCGCGGATTAAAATATTGAAAGTTAGTTTATTCTTCGAGCAAATTCACCTCTTTTATTTTTCCGGTTTTGCCATTGAAACGCAGTGTTTTTATTTCATATGGCCGGAAACTTCCACTCCATTTCACTTTGGCAAAGGCAAGATCCATGTTGGCGGTTACTGCCATTCCATTGGTCTCCACGCAACGCAGGATCAAATCTTCCCCGATTTCAGACTGTTTAATGGCCGAAACGATGATATTTTGAGCATCCACCGACAGGAAGGAGCCTGATTTTGGCATGGTTCCCCTATGAATTCCCTGATAGATGGGAATGGAGGGCGCCATAAACTCTTCCGCAATTCTGACCATGTTGCAGTGCTGCCAGTTTCCAACATGGGGAACCAAAAGCATTCGGAAAGTCTGAATGCCCTGATCCTGCCATAGGTGTTCCGCCTTCATGTCGAGTACTTTGGGATTATGGTGTGCATAGACAGCCGAGCGGGCCACTGAAATGCGAAGGTCGTTGCCGGCCACATTGTAACCATATTTGGCATCGTTGAAAACGGACAATCCGTAATTCGTTTCACCCCGCTTGCCTGTCACGTCTATCCACCGCTGACCGGGATCTTCATCACCGTTGGTGGCCCGGATGATCGTGCCATAAGAGGTTTCATAAGTGGCCACCGGTGAATCAACTTCTACAGGGAAGGAGAATTTTACCATCTTTAGATGCTCGTGCCAGTCGAGGGTCACGGCGGCTTCCGGGTTTTTTGAACCAGCGTAGAGGGTCCAGTCGATCGTTAGGGTAGATTTTCCATAGGTGGCGATGGAACGGATTTTTCCGCGCAATGGTCCCTCTTCCAGAATCTTGAGGGTAGCATTGCTAAAAGCGCCAATCTCCTTGTTGAAAGTCTTGATATCGTGACTCCAGGTATCGCTTGGGTCGTCAATAATTACTGCTTTGCAACCGGTATCTCCTCCTGCAAACAGCTCCCTCCCTGTGACCTTGTCGTAGATACCGATTGTCCCGTTGTAAGAGATGTGAAGTCGGATCAAATCATTTTCAATGCTATTCTCCGTGACTTTCACAATATTTTGTGGGGCAGGATTTTCACCATCCCAGAGACGGATCTGACGGTAACCCATGGCAGGAACTGTCATCCGAACTACCAATTTCTTACGGCTTCCGGCTTCTGAGGAACCTGGCGCCCATTGGTGTGGAAGGGCATTTCCCTTTTCATCATCCACCCTGGAGGATTTGTGCATGGCTCCCCAGTTGTAATCGTACTCCACATTGCCGGTGACTTCCCAGGCATGGGGGTTGAATACCAGCAAATATTGTGATTCCGGATCCTCGGTAGCAACCTGCCATTCCAATTTCTGAACACCCATGAAAGTGGCCTGGTGCGCTGCATCGAGCGCATAGCCGAACCCCTCGCGGGCGCTCTGCGAATGGTCGAAAAGGGAGGAACCCGCTAAACTATCGTGAAATTGTAAGAATAGCACTTTGTGCCAGGCGGCGGTCAGTTCTTGTTTCGGATAATGGGCGCCCCATGCGACCGATCCGATCGCGGCGACTTTTTCGGCAGTAACCAGGGCTGCCTCAGACTGGCGGTTCCCTTTTTTGATCTCCGATTCGGCGGTGTAGCAACCAACGGCATGGTGCTGCAGGTCATCCTTTACGACCGGTAGTTTGCTCTCCGTATCCTTTCGGGCTTCCTTGAAGTAGATATCCGGCGAGCTGTAAACCACATTGGGAGCGCCTTTTTCCAATTTCAATTCATTGATGGAGCTGATGTTGATTTTGGTAGCCCCACCTCCATGGTCTCCTGCGCCATAGTAGGCCATTACATTCTTCAATGGCTCTTTGGCATACAGGTTGACAAGGTTCTCAACTTTGTTGCGAACGGAACCACTGTCGTTGTATCCAAACTGGATACGGTAGGTCAAAACACGGGTCCCATCAGTACCTTCCCACCAGAAGAGGTCGGCTGGAATAGTTTTCTCCTTCAGTCCGGGACGCATGAAAATGTAGTTTTCCATCCCCTGCAACTTGATGATCTGGGGCAAGTTTCCGGTATGGCCAAAGGAATCTGGATTATAGGCAACCGTAGCACGGTGTCCCAGCAAGCGCTGCAAAGTCAGTTGACCGTAAAGTCCCTGGCGGACCATAGCCTCACCTGAAGGAATATTCATATCTGGTTCGACCCACCAGCCGCCTACAACACAGAATCTCCCTTCATCAACCCGTTTGCGGATCTCTTTCAGCATAGCAGGATCGTTTTCGGCAACCCATTGGAAAAATTGGGCTGAACTGGCTGTAAATTTGAAATCGGGTGTCTCTTTCATTCGGTCGAGGGCCGATTGAAAAGTGCTGTGTACGACCGAAATTCCTTCCGACCAGTTCCACAACCACACCGGATCTATGTGTGCCTGGCCGATCATGTGAATTTTAAATTTAGTCGCGTCAATAGTCCAGGCAGTCCCTGCCTGAAGACTGTTGGCAAAAAGATTGGTCGTAGGCGCCAGGGCCAGAATTGCTGTGCCCGATGCTGCCCCCTTTAGAAAGCTCCTGCGGGAGAGTTTCGTTTTTGATTTGTGGTTGTCCATTTGTAGTAGTTGTTTATTGAGCAATTGATTCTATTTTAATTCAGGCTATTAGCAATTGGCTTTTAGCTGGTAGCTGGTAGCTTCCGTTTCATCCAGCGACTCGTCCCCTTCGTCCTAGTCTTTTTGGTCGTCTCCATCGTCTTCGTCATCTCCATCGATCCGTCAATTGAAGTTTTAAAGTTAATCATCTCCTGAATATCACCGTAGCCGGTATAATTTGCTTTTCAACGCCCGGTCCGGCATATTTCAGCTCCAGGAACATGCCTCCACCTGCCTGGAAATAGTGTAAACGGATGGGCAGTAATCCTTCGCCTAATTCTATTTTTCCCGGTTTTTCAGAATCAGCCCCATGCGCACCGTCATTGTCGATCACCAGTTGATTGTTTACAAACAGTTGACTTCCATCGTTCGACCGCAGGAAAAATTCATAGAGACCGGCCTTCCTGATAAGGAGTTTTCCATTCATTACCATGGCAAACTGATCCTGTGGCGGCGCAATTTTTTCCAATGAAAAATTAAAGATCCTCCCATTTTTTGCAACTGGTAAAGAGGAGAAATCGGGTAGTTTTGTCCATGCGCCGCTGTAGTAACTGACTTCCAGACCATTGACGGATTCATCCACAAAATCGATGTGGCGGACAGAGGTGAAGCTGGACTCATATCCTTTCAAGAAGGCTTTGGCCTTGACAATTGTTGGATCCGAGATTTTAAATCCGCCATGATAGTTGTTGGATGTCGAGTCGGGTTCACTGCCGTTTGTGGTATAAAAAATCTTCGTTCCGGGCACATCCGATCCAATTTTGACCACAACTGCATCGTTACGGTTTACCAGTGTATCACCCGGATGAATCATGGGGGCAGGCAAAATCGATTTCTGCAGCACTGTTCCGGCTCCAGCGGAGGTAAAATGATATTGTCCGGAAGCAACACTAAAGAGTGCGTATTGCCCTTCCATCCGAAGGAATTTTACATATTTGCTTCCCGAAAAGGAGTTCCCGTTCAGGAGTACCGAGGCTTCATCCTGAGCCAATACATAGACAGTAGCGGTACTGTTCGCCGGAACGGCAATATCGAGAAGATAGTCAGTTCCGGTGAGTTTCCAGTTTGAATGGATCGTCCCGTATGCAGAAGGATAGGAGCAGTTTACAAAGGAAAGGGCGCTGACAGGAATGGGTTTGATAAGGATATTTTTAAATCCCGGATATTCCGGGTCAGGCGAAATACCCCCCAGACTTTGGTAAAACCAGGCGCAAACACTGCCGAACATCGGATGGCTGTGCGAAGCGTCGCCAAGCCAGGTCTCCCAGATGGTAGTGGCCCCCTTTTCGATCATGTTTCCAAAACTCGGGTAGTCGCGTTGGTTCATCAGGGTATAGGCTACATCAATCCGTCCCAGATCCGTCAGCACATCCAGCAGCAAAGGAGTGCCAAGAATGCCGGTATCAAAATGGGCTTTGTTCTCAGTGAGAACCCTTTTCACGAGTTTGGCCGCTACCGAATCCGTATTGCTCTCTTCGGTAATCCCAAACCCAAGCGGGAAGGCATTGGCAGCCTGTTTCCCAACCGAATAGGTATAAGTTTCCTTGTTGAAATAGCTTCTGTTGATATCCTTTTGGGCTTTATTGGCCAGTAACCTGAAATTTTCATGGTCGATATCCTGTCCGAGTGCATCGCTGATCTCCGTCATCAGTCTGCAGCAATGGAAATAGTAGCAACTGTTCACGAAATCCGGCGGCAAAACTACCATCTCTGGCGGGACCCACTCTCCCAAACCTTGATTCATGAGAATTCCTTCGCTATTGAGCTGGCTTTTCAGGTAGTAAATCCACTGTTTCATCCCGTTGTAATGGTCTCGCAGAATTCGGGTATCCCCATAATAATGGTACATATACCAGGGAATGATGATGCAAGCCGATCCCCATGCGGTTCCGCCACCACCATCCTGATAAGGGGTGGTATTGGGAACATATCCGGTTTCATGATTTTGGGCATCTCCGATATCATTCATCCATTTGGTATAAAACTGTGTCAGGTCGAAATTGTAAATTGCAGCTTTTGCCGAGATCTGTCCATCGCCTGTATACCCCCTGCGTTCGCGGTGCGGACAGTCGCTGGGCAGTCCGCCATGGACATTCCCCAACTGCGTCCTGCGGTAGTTGTCCAGGATCTTATTTAACAACGGGTTGGAGCATTCAAATGTTCCTGCAGGTTGTATATCGGTATTAACCACCCTTCCATCCAGATTTTCAAGGGTCATGGTGGAAGGTGAGCCGGTCACATCAACGTATCGGAATGCATGCCAGGTAAATCGCGGCTCCCATATCTCGGTCCCCGATCCTTTCAAAATATAGCTATCTGTCTGGTCGTAACCCGGACCAAGTTCTTCTACAAAACGGAGTTGAAGGGTAGTGCCTTTTTTACCTTCAATTTTGAGCCTTGCCCAGCCCGAAAACATCTCTCCAAAGTCGTAGCGATATACGCCCGGAGCTTTTTCAATCACAGAAACTGGACGGATGGTACGGGTGATGCGGTCAGGCGGTGAAACCTGTGAGGTGAGCTTCCCGGTAGGGGGTGTAACCAATTCTGCTTTTGCCCATTTGCCATCGTTGAACCCCGGCTCGTTCCATTCTTTTTGTTCCATCCGGGCATCGTATATTTCGCCGGTGTGCAATCCGTTGTAAATGATTGGGCTAACGGAGCATTTCCAGTTTTCGCCGCTGGAGATCAACTCCCTCGTACCATCAAGGTATTCGATTTCAAATTGTGCAATCAACCTGGGTGTATTGTACCAGAGCATGGTATCATCGGGACGGTCGGCCTGAATGTACCAGCCGTTCCCCAGCAGGATTCCGAAGGCATTGGATCCGGCTTTTAGATTGGAAGTGATATCAAATGTCTCATACAGGACGGAGGTGGTCATGTTGCCAATTTTCGGCTCGCTCCATTTTTCCAGTTTACGTTTATCATAATTGGTCTGATTGGGAGAAAGACAATGGTCGCCAACCTTTTTGCCATTGATGTACAATTCGTAATAACCCAGTCCACTGATGTAAGCCCTTGCCTTTTTTACCGGTTTGGTAATGGCTGCCTCATGCCGGAACTGAGGAGCAGGTAGTTTCCAGTTTCCGGTGTTGATGGCGGATGGAGCGCCGATCCATTTGGCTTTCCAATTGTTAGTGTTCATAAGTCCCATCTCCCAGGTCGCCACAGGGCTCCATGCGGATGAGTAGTGCTCCTGGTTACGGATCAGAACCTTCCAGAAGACCTTCATGCCCGGTTGCAAGGGTTCCCCCTTGTATTCAATTTGGGTGGAGTTACCTGATTTCTGGACTCCGGAATCCCAAAGATCCGGGAGATTTTGCTGAAGGAGGGCTTCATCTGAGGCAACCATGACATGATAAGCCGATTGGGAAGTTCCCTGTTTGTTGCTCTTCATTTTCCAAGAAAGTCTGGGCGAAATCGTCTCAATGCCAATGGGATTCGCAAGGTATTCGCAACGCAGGTCAGCAACCTCAAAATTTACTTTTTTGGGTGCACAGGAAAAAAATACCAGAACAAACAGCAGGGAGATGCAGGTTCTCATGGCAATGAAGATGTGTTAATGCGTAGTAGTTATAACGTTTTTGATTCATCTGGTCGCCTGAGTATTGCACAGGTCATCCGGTAAATCGTCTTAAAGATAACCTATTTCTGGCAAGTGTTGTTTCTTAAAGACAAAATTGATCAATAAAAGGCAGTATAACGAATGAATTTCTGCTCAAGCTATTTCTTATTGTCAGTAAAAATCGGTATATTAGGTAAAAGTATAGGCCTTTGCGCCAATTTTTAGCGTCTGTTTTGACACATAGGGCAACTCCTGCGGAGTTATGCTTGGATTTGTGGTCTTATCCCCACCGGTTGAAACCGGCGGTTATTAAAAGGAAACTCCTGCGGAGTTTTGAGCAGCGTTGTGTTGTGCTCCCATCTTCCACCGGTTGAAACCGGCGGTTATTCAATGGGAAACTCCTGCGGAGTTTTCAGGATTTTGTCGACTGACAATTTTGTAACCATAGGACTTGAACACCCCCCTTTACATTTTTGGAGGATGTAATCTAAATGTTTGCCGGCGTTTTGCAAAAAATATGCCTCTTTGCAAAATATGAATGGTTGATTACTTTTGACATCTACTGCCATTCACAATATGTTGGTGAAAATTGGGTGTTAAAAATTGTTCGGTATGCAAAAACAGATCTTGCTCATTGCCCTTCTTATGCTTGCTATAATCCAGCTTCCTGCCTCGGACAAAGTTCCCGTCAAAGGAGTTGATACGCAGCTTACGAATATTGTTTCTGTCGACCGGGAAGCGCTGATCTCGTTTGCCAGGAGTTACCTGGGAACTCCTTATCACTATGCAAGTTCCAATCCAAAGAAAGGTTTTGACTGCTCCGGGTTTGTTAATTTTGTATTCAGGAATTTCAAGATTAATCTTCCCCGCAGTTCAAGGGAGTTCAAAACCATGGGCAGGGACCTAAAACCGGAGGAGTTCAAAGTGGGTGATGTGGTCGTTTTTCGAAGTTTCAGAAACAAGGCCAGGATTGGGCATGTCGGAATCATCTGTGAAGCAAATGGCATGCATTCAAAATTTATTCATTCTGCCACAAGCCAAAAACGCGGAGTCGTTGTCAGCGATCTTGGGTCCGGAACTTATGCACATCGCTTTTATAGGTGTATTGACGTGATAGACAAGGAATAAGTGTTTTACAACGAAATCCTCAACCTCCTTTTGCTGATCTCAGGCCGCATGTATTTTAACCGCGACTGGAGGTAACCCAATTCTGCAGGCGTTGCGCCTACCCACTGCGTTTTTTTACCGGCGATTTTCAGTGTTCCTTTTGGGGAGATCTCCACAACAGTAAAGAGTGGCTCCTTGAAAGGCGCCGTATATTTGATCCATTTGAACTGTTTGTCTACCTCGTCGCCATAGGTGGCATGGGCATACTTCTCGCCAAGCCAATGGTACGACATGGAGGTGATGGTGATGTACCAAATGCCATCAATCTGAAGGGCATCATCATAATGGGTATGCCCATTGAAACAGGCAACCACCCTCCTGCCGGGATGTGTCTGGTTGTGCTTAACCAGGATTTCCTGAACCTCTTTCCAGTTTTCAATGCCATATGTTTCGTCTTCACTGGTGTACAGTGTGAGTCCCTGGTGGGAAAAGATGACGACCGGAAGTTTGGTTGCGGCCAGTTCCCCTTTCAACCAATTGACCTGCTCAGCCGCCATGAACTGCTTATAGCCTCTTACATTTGGGCCTTTTTTGTCATTCCCGTCCAGAACGATAAAATGAAAACCTTTTTTGTCGAAAGAGTAAAAGGAGCTCTTCATTTTCAGGTATGCCATGGTTTGCTCCCGTGTGTAACCGCCATCCATTTCGTGGTTGCCAATGACATGGTATTTATCGCCAGGGAAGGAGTTCCAGATGGCGAAGTAGGGTGCATATTTGGGCTCGGGGGTAGCGAAATCACCCAGTTCAATGATGAAATCGGGCTTCTTTTTTTTCATGCTGTTGATGAAAGCAGTGATCCGGTGCTCCGAATCGTGCATGGTGGAAAGGTGGGCATCGCTGCATATTCCAAAACGGACATTATCCGTTTTTTTAGCGAATGAGCTGTCTGATATGATAAGCATTGCAGCTCCAATCAATATTGATTTCAAGATTTTCATTGATTCGTAATTCATTGATTCGTAATTCGTAATTTTTAATTTTTAATTTGTAATTATTCCCTCATACCTTGCCATCCAGTATGGCCACAACCAGAATACCGGTTCCCTCACCTGGCGTGGGTTGCCGGTTGTTGCTGCCCAGGGGTTCTTGTCCCAGCGTACGGTACCCCGAATACTGGCCGGCGGAAGATCTGCTACCTGTATCTCCTCCAGGATTGGACTCCTGACAATTTGCACATCCTCCCGGATCCGGTGATCAATGTGCCAGTCTACCAGATCGAGCGGGGCATCCCGCAGAAATTCAAGTGTCTGCGCCACATTAACTTTTTTCCCGGTCGCGATGGTGTAAGTGAGGTTGTTGATCAGGTTTTCGCCGGACTTTTGGTGCTGCATCCACTCCTCAATCAAATTGGTGTAGAATTGATGCAATTTGGGATCCTTCTCATATTTTAACAGGATTGGAAAGATGTATCCCTCCATGGTAAGGTCGAAATAGATTTGCCAGGCGGGATTCTTATGGTTTAGCCTACCGGCATTCTCGAGGTAGCCATCTTTTTCGATCAATTGGCGATAGGCTTTTTCGTATTTTTCATTACCGGTGATATGAGCCGCCAGCTTCATGTAGGCCAGCAGTTCGAAAGAGTTGAGGCTACGTTCGGACGACCAGTCCGGATCACGGTTCAACTGGTCCGGCGACCAAACCGCCCAATGTGTGTGGGTGCCATCGATGTCGACCAGGTTGTAGTTGGTCTCCATCAGACGGTCGATGATTTTGCTGACATGTTTTCTGATCAGAACGCGTTCCTCCTCACCTGCTGCGAATTCGTAATAGTAGAAGTAGCCCATCATGTGTCCGTCCATCTCATCACTGCTGGTATCCCCTTTCCAGAGCCATTTCCCGTCGGCCGATTTTCGCCATCGCTCTTCAACAGGCTTGTAGCGCGGATCTTCTACCAGTTTGTCTGCCAACTGCTGAGGTGAATAGGTGCGGTTGCCATCATTCACCTCCTTCCAGTCGGCCGGAACAATGGTGCGGGCAAAGAAACCTTCAGTCCCCGTTACGGTTTGCAATTGGGTTAAGAAATCAAACGCTTTGCGCGCTTTGATCCTGGCATCTTCGCTTTTGGTTACTGCATACCTGAAGCTCTCCATGGCGAGGTATCCTCCTGTATATTCTCCATCGTTGTCGTCGTCGGAGTGGCGCCAGGAGGCGGTGTCCCCGGGTATTTCGAGCCGGTTGCTGCCGCAGATCCAGGGCTCCCGGATGTGTCTTCTCATCAGCTGACTGTAAAAATTCTGTTCCTTGCCGGCCAGGGTCATGTAGTTGCGGTGGATGCAGCTTACCCCGTTCGCCGTGCCTATCCAGGCATCTCCAATCTTGTCGAAGGCAATGGACGAGACTTTGTCGTCTGTCAGCCAGCGTTTGCTGAAGCGCAGGGAATGGTTGTAATTTTTATCAAACCGGACCACGCCGACATCAGTTCCAACCCATATCACACTGTCGGGCGAAAGGACGATACTGTTGACCAAGGCAGACGGCATACCTGTTTTAGGGGTAAGGCGCTTAACCATTTTGTCATTGCTGCGAACCGAAACGCCACCCATCACGCCCACCCACAAATCTCCTGAAGAGGCAAAGGAGAGCGCTTTGGCATAACAACTGATCAGTTCCGTCGTATCTTGATAAAGCGTTGATTTCCCGTCCATGAGGCGATAGAGTCCGGCATCTGTGGCCACCCAGAGCGCGCCTGTTTTATCCTGGATTGCATCCCGGACTGACTTGGGAATATCGTAGTGCTGTACTTCCCATTTGCCTGAAGCAAGGCGCCATATACCGCGGGGGCCCAGTGCAAAAGTACCTGTTTCACTTGTAGTGATTACTGATACAGGTGGTAGTAACCCTTCCTCTTTCCGAAGATCACCATCCCGGTAAGTATAGAGTCCGTTCCAGGTGCCCAACAAGATGGACCCGTCTGTTTCGACTTTCACAGCGTAGGCAGGACCCTGGTCAATGCCGGTTATTACCGGTTCCCAGGATGTGGAGTTGACGACTTTTCGAAAGACACCACCGGCGGTAGCCACCCAGACATTTTGCCTGTGATCGACAGCGATGCCCCGTATTTCGTTGGCCGATCTGTCGCCTCCTACCTGGAATGCCGTATGGGTCTCCTGAATAAACGGGGTATCGCTAATGGATAATCCGGTATTGGGGATGGATGGTTTTGAGTCTCTTACACAAGAAATTAGTAGTGCTATCCAGGTAAAAATAGCGCACAACAACAGCAGTACTGTCAGGGATTTTTTTTGCATGTCAATAAAATGTAGTAGTTAATAGCGGAACGAAAACGGAGTGCAAGGTAGGAGAAAAATTATTAAAAATTACAGATTAAAAATTACCAAAATTGACAAGGATATAAAACAGTTGAATGAATTTTGATTAAAATTTCTTATTCGGCGTTGAATTCTCTAATCCGTCAGATAAAGTATTCATTAATGGAGCATTATTTTTTGAAAATCAGATATCATTTTAGGTGAGAACGATTAGTACTGCATTGATATTCAGTTATTAGGCCAAAGTCTTATTTTCAATTAGATCAATAAGTTTTGCAACTGGTTCAAAATATGGAATCACCCTTTCTTCGGTAAAATCAAATATGTCATCGTAATCTCCTTTTTGACGCCAGGTGAAAAGCTGAGAATAAATTTTTCCGTACTCTATTGGTATTAAGTTCGTTTTAATAAAATATTCGGAAAAATTGGATTTGGCGCCATTGTGTGTTGCCGGATTCAAATCAGCATCCAAAAGTAGTGCCATAACTGCATAATAGGCTGCATAATAGAGTCTGTTTATTGTCGAATTCCATTTGTGTTTTTCGGCTAGAATCCGGGCGTCGTCTAAAGTATCTTTGGCACGAAACAAACGATATTTTATTAAGTCTGCTTTATTGCCTTTCATATGATCCTGATCCCTTCTTTCTTAATGTTAGAATACAATGGAGTTGCTGAATGTTTTGTATTCCAGTCTTGTTTTGAATAAATTAAAGGAGAAAGGACTTCACCAGTTTCAAGTTCGATTTCATAAAAATTGTCCATAAATCTTGTTTCGAAATCAAATGAAACATTTTGTGTGTTCAGCAATACTAAAAAGTCCCAGTCAGAGACTTTTTTTGAAGTTCCTCTGGCCCTGGATCCATACAAGTAAACCTCTGAGTTTGGAGCTGTTTGGTTCACAACATCAACAATTCGCTTCAATATGAAATCTTTCTTGCTCATAACGCAAATATATGATTTATAGTGATCTTAAGCAATTTTGCATTAATCTTTTTGTATGAAAACCAATAATATGGCAGGATTTGCCCGGCAGGGGAAACAATACCGCTTTGGCATTTTAGCCTTTATTGGCTGTGCATACTTGTTTTGTTCATTGTCTTACTTTAAGTGGCATAATGCTACTTTCTTTTCTTCG
>JBBIUJ010000106.1:0-11943 GCA_037440345.1 Prolixibacter sp. | reverse complement strand
TGCCGGCACTACAACCCAAAAAGATGATTCGTTATGGTGAGAAAAAAAGCAACTGCTGCTGAAAACCTCCCCAAACTTTTAATTATTGAGTTTTCCATATTGACATTATTTGAGTTGATACATTTCGCTACCCGCTAACAGAAAGCAGCCCAACCCATAATCTTCAAAATTTGGAACACGATCGTAGGAGGTTGGCTGACTATCGGAAGGCTGTTTGCCGGTTCCCTGTACATGTCCCAAAAAACCGTTGGGATGAACCGCATCGTTTACCATGGCGTTCCAGGCTTTGATGACAATCGGCTGATATTTCTTCTTGCTAAGAATTCCATGATTGATCCCCCAGGCCATGCCATAGGCAAAAAGGGCAGTCCCGGTCAGCTCCTTGCCTCCGTAATTATTCGGATCATGCAGGCTTGCATTCCAAAAACCATCCGTTCGCTGAATAGGGATCAAAGCCTTGGCCATTTTTTCAAATGTCTTCTGGTACTCTTTGCGATGAGGTGCATCTTTGGGCATAATCTCCAGCACCCTCACCAGGGCAGCCAATACCCAGCCATTGCCTCTCGACCAGTAACAATCTTCCCCATTGGGTTCTTTGTAAGGTGCAACAAAATCTTTGTCACGCCACCACAGGTTATCTTTTGGATTGTAGAGGCCTTTACCGCCCTGAAAATTTTTACTGTGGTTGTACATCTGGTACATCCGCTCGAAATAGCGGTTGTCTTTGTACAATACGCCTAGTTTAGCATAGACGGGCATTGCCATTTGGAGGGCATCAATCCAGGTCCAGTCGTCAATTTTTTCTGATGCCATCATCAGATCAATGGATGCTTTTAAATCTTTGACCCGCTCCGGTTTCTGGTCAATCAGGTACAAATCAATGTAGGTCTGACCGCAGCACTGGTTGTCGGCATTCCGGGTCTGAACTCCTCCATTCAATCCCCATTTGTGCGACTCTCCCCATGCAACGGCATAATCATAATAGGCTTTATCGTGGTTCAGTCCGTACAATGCCATCAGTCCCTCGTAATAGACAGCGCGAGTCCAGATGTGGCTCGGGCGCGTCTTGTCGTTGATAATTACTTGTCCCGGATCCGGCCATTTGTTCATGAAATAGGCATTGGCCAGGACCATCTTATCCATGATCTCCTTTTTGGAAGGCGGATTTTGCGCTTTAGAAAATCCGGAAACAAGGACAACTGCGATCAGCAGGAATAAGAATTTTAGGTTTTTCATAAAATGTTACTGGTTTATTTTTACAATTTTATTCTTATGTTATTTAATTGAAATACAATACTCTACAATAAACATCTTCTTTCAATATTTATTCCTTCCGTCCGAATGGAGCTTATCGCTTTTTCGAAAATGCTACCGCGGACGTTGGTCGTTGTTCATTCGTTGACCCGGGGTTCTCCCGCACCTGCGGGACTCCACCCCGGGCTACCAACATTACGCCGCTATGCGGCTTAACCCAAGACCAGTGGTAGCAGACCTCAAACTCCTTACCAAAAGTTTCTTCATCGTCTCAAGTTTTTATTTGTCATACAATTGAACTGCACTATCATTAATCTCTATTTTATGGGTTTTAACCAATTCGATCATCTCCGCACCTGCCAGCAAAACCGGACCATAACCATGTGCCGCATAAACATTGATGGGGCGGTAATAATAGAATGCGGGGTCAAAGCCCATGCCGGTACCTACACAAGTTCCCTCTACCTGACCTTTTTCATTGACCTTGCCGGCAACAGCGTTCCAGGCCAGGCAAACCATCGGTCCGTAAACCTTACCATCTACGTATCCGCGGTTGATGGCGCGGGCGATGGAATAGGTGTAAATAGCTGTCGCAGAAGTCTCCAGGTAAGAGTCGGGTCGATCGATCAACTGGTGCCAGAAGCCCTTTTCTGACTGGTAGTTGGCCAATCCCCGAATGTGTTTTTGAAGCAGGGCAAGAACTTTTGGCCTGCCAACATGATCGGTCGGAAGCACTTCCAAAAGTTCCACCATGGTCATCACCGCCCAGCCATTGGCACGCGCCCAGTGAAACTGAGGATGTTCGTTCATCCCAAGCACCCAGCCATGCATAAAGAGTCCCTTTTCGCTGTTGAACATTCGGTCTGAGAACTGAACTATCTGTTTGACGGCATCATCAAAATATTTTTGTTCACCGGTTAACATGCCCATCTGAGCCAGCGCCGGAACACTCATAAATAGATCGTCAAGCCAGATTGAATTGGGTTGAGGTCGATTTCGGGCCAGCGTTCCATCCGGGAGACGGAACTCTTTGGTGGAGATATAATCGATAAATAGTTGGATCAATGGTTTCAGATCACCAACAAAACCCTGTCGTTGCGTCTTGATCATCGCGGCACAGATGGCGCCGCAATCATCCAGGGCTTGCGGATGCAGCGTGCGGTACATGGCATGTCTTACACCAGGCTGCTTCTCTTCCAGTTTTACGAACCCATTGCGAATTTCAGAGATAAATTTGAGCCTGCTTTTTGTATAGGCCGCATATTTCGGATCACCTGTGACTTGCGTTGCCAACAACATACCGGCATAGGTGACTCCCCATTCGTAACTCAGCAGCCTGAAATCTCCGGGCTTGAAAATGGTATTCGCATCTATTTTAGAAAAATCTGTCACCTCGGCCTTTGTCACCTTGTCAATCAGGACCATCGGGGTGCTTTGGTTGAGATAGTCATAAATTCTATCCAGCACTACCGCGATACTCTTCTCATCGGGTTTTCCATAAGGGGTATCGTAATTGGGCGCCATCAAGTGGAGCGGCGTGGTGGAGTCGTTGATTTTCTGGGCATGCAATCCAAAAGAACAAATGCAGGTTAGAACAAAGTACAGTATCAATTTCATCGGTCAAATATTTATTATAGTTCTGATAGAATGGTATTTAAAGAATTAATGTTTATCGGTGAGTATATGCTAAGTTGGCATTTGCGGGATTAAAGTTTATCGAGTCGAGATGAGCTTTCAGCAGACTACAATCTTTGAATTTACACCTATCACAGCCATTTTGTACATATACTATTAGGTGCTAGTTTGCATATTATTAATCATAGCTATCATCTAATGGTAAAGGTTCATCACAGCCTTTATAATAATCTATCAGTATTTCTTCAGGCAAATAATTCTGTGTTACATATTCAATAAATTTTAATCTATGCTTGTCTTCAATTTGAATGTTTTCTAAAACCTTTTTAGCATTACCATTAATCTCAAATCCACCAAAACTGGTAAAGTGGGCAGACAATTCAACATGAACAGACTTAGACACCTGATGGTTAAATATATAGTATTCTTTCTTAACAATTTTTTCATTCTTATCATATAAATAAAGTGCATAATCATCAAATGCATGCAAGTAACCTTTTACAATTTCATTTCTTATGGAAATCAGTTTTATTCGTTGCTTTGGTTCTTGCCTTAACGTCATTCTTCTGATACCAGTATTATTTTCCCCGGTTCGTTTGATAATATCAATATCAGATTGAATGAATGAGAACACTCCAGCTTTATATGACCCTATTATCATATATTGGATTTCCAATAGAGGTTTCTCTTCTATCGTGTTATGCAGTCTATATATGTAGATTTTGCGATAATAACCAAATTGCTCCCCTTTCTTTAGGATAAAACTGATATATCCAGGTTCTTTGAGAGTGTTAGAAATCGCTTCTTTAATAAATTTATTCTCTAAACATTTTCTATAATAATGATAGTCTTGAGATTCAAGAATCTCTTTTCTATTACTTGATATTTTCGTTTCTCTTTCCTGTTCTTTGTAAAATTGCAATTTTTGGTTTTCTTCCTCTTTTCTTTTTGCAATTAGCATTTTTTCTTTTTCCTCTTCTTCTTTTACAATCTCCTCAAGATGTAATAATTTGTTTATGAAGAATGTCTGTTCGTATTTATAAAAAGTGTTTGCACCATTTGGAACTAGCCTAACGATATAATCACTAAAATCACAAAATAAATTTTTGCTACTAAAATAGCTAGAGGTCAACCATTTTTTAATTTGTTTAAAAAAATGACAACTCGTCTCATTTCGTGCGTATAAACGAATATATTCTTCAATCTTTCTATAATTAAATCCTGATATTTTAAGAATTGTATCTTTTGCGGAGAACTCTGTAAAATCAAGTACTAGGTAAGGAATATAGCCTAAAGAATTATGGGCAATAAAACGAGATTCCATTTCATTAATTGAAACAGTCAACGTATGTTGAAATTCAATTGCTAAATTTTTAACTAAACTATCTATTCTATGAGTTTCATTCTCATATTTTACAACGATCTCATATGTCTTATCGCTATGATTGCCTGTACCATAATAAGATTCTACTTTCACAAACTGCCAATCTGAATGCCACTGACACATATCATTGTCTGTTTTCTTCTGATTTGCATTTGGTTTACTCATTCTCCTAAAGTGTGATTTTCTTTTGCTATTTTCTGGATGTATTTCTGAAACAAAAATTACATCATGCAGTTTATACCAGGTTCGATATTTAGGTATCTCCTTATCTAGATTTTTTGTTTCAATAATCATCTGTTTCATTTCTTGCTTTCGTCTTTTAAGCTTGCACCTAACAATTGTATTTCGTCTATATAACCACTACATCACTCCCCAAAATAATAACTGATCCTTGATTGCTCTTGGTCCTACGACCTTTATAGCACAAGAACACTAAAAAAGGGTGCATCAGTTAAACCATGTGCATTTTGTCCCATTTCAATACAATGTGTACCAAAAAATCAAGATATAGTACAAATAATCAATTTTATCCCTGTTTTTCTGCATGATGCCTACCAACCTGATGTTCCTTTGTATAGAAAATCGAATAATCTATACATATCAAAATCGTAATGTATAAAAATCTCAAAAATCTATACATAATAGCGTTTCCTTTTCGCAGGAATTCCAATGAAATAAGCAATTACTAAAAAGATCTGACTAAGTTAAGCAATTTATAATTTTGTACTTATATTTGTACACTATAATGTACATAAAAATTGAATCATGTTAACAACAACTATTTCCGATTTTCGAAAAGATATCAAACAGTATCTTGACCGGGTGACTGAAAACTTTGAAACCCTGATCATTAACAGAGGCAAAGATAGCGGAGTGGTTATCATGTCGTTAGACGAGTATAATTCACTCAATGCGACTTATCATGAACTGTCATCTAAGGCCAATGAGAAAAGGCTGGATTCAGCCATAGAAAAGCTAAAAACTGGTTCCTCATTTCAGAAAGAGCTTATTGAACAATGAGATACATATTTGTGGATGAGTCCTGGGAAGATTATTTATACTGGCAAAAATCTGATAAAAAGATGTTGTCAAAAATAAATGATCTGTTAAAGGAGATTGCCCGAACTCCATTTTCCGGCATTGGAAAACCAGAACCTTTGAAACACAAATACAAGGGCTATTGGTCACGTAGAATTGACGGTGAACACCGATTGATCTACCAGGTGAAAGATGATGAAATATTGATTGCAAAATGTAGATTTCATTATGACTGATGTGAAATAGAATATTTGTCTATTTTATGGAGCCGCAATGCCTTGCGTCTCTACCATACCCACCCCAAATTATTCCCCCAAATAATAACTGGTCACCGGTGATTGCTCGTAGCCCATGGACCTGTGAACAATTTCAGCCCTGTAAAATGGATCCTGCATCAGGCAGACACGACGATCTTTGGCCAGGATGGTAGTTGCATAAATCCGTAGTTCTCCCGGCAGGATTGTAATCAGCTCTTCGCGCCAATCGCCCTGAAGGTCGGCCATCATGATCACAGATCCCTGAATCTTCGTTTCCAGGGTATCGCCCTTATATTTCACAATTGATAACTTGCTGACATCGAAGCGGTCCCACATGCTGTTCTCGTAGCCGGGAGAGACAATGCTTTCGCGAACTTTGTCGGCATCCCAGAAGATCCAGTTACGGCATCCGGGTACATCCTTGTCGGTGGCCAGGATTTTCCCCTTTGCCGACAACAAATATTTACTTCTCGAACCACCTTTGGGATCTTCCGAAGCGAAACACTCCAATCCGGGAACATCCGGCAGGATATCCGCTACCATTCCATCGCCAACATGGGTCGTCTTTTTGCCAATGCCCCAAATTACTTTCCCGGTTTTTGCATCCACCAGACAAATTCCGTTTCCATCATCGTGCCAGTCTTCGCAAACATAAAAAATCTCCAGTCCGGGACGTTCAGGATCAATATCCGTCACGAAGCATTTGTCGGGATGTCCAAACCCTGTTGACCAGAGGGCCGTGCCATTGTCGTCCAGAACAACGGAGCCAAGTACAATTTCATCGCGTCCATCACCATCCACATCGGCACTGTGCATGCCATGAGCGCCCTGATGCCGGATGATGGGATTTTCCTCATCGCCATCCCATCGCCAGAGTTTTTCAAGTTTCCCTTTTACCAGTTGATACGCATCCACCATCATCAGGCGGTAGGTGCCCCTGGCAACAAGCAAACAGGGCGTTTTGCCATCCAGGTAAGCCATTCCCATCTGGTTGCGGTTGTTGCGGTTGTAGTCGCCGAAACGCCAGCTGCGGCCAGGCCAGTCAACTTTGCAAATCTCTTTGCCGGTCATGCCGTTCAGGATGGAACACCATTCAGGTCCGCTGCGCACGCGGCCGTCCTTCTCCCTTACATCTGCCGGACCGGTTTTCACGGCAACTTCGGCTTTGCCATCGCCATCAAAGTCATAGACGATCATCGGTGAATACCAGATTCCGGGTTCAATGCCCTGACCAAGGTCCTTGCGCCAAAGGAAGGTTCCATCATTCAGATAGGCCTCAACTTTGTAAGTCAGTCCTTCGGTATTGGGTTTCCCGCCAGGATCAATTCCCTGGTCGGGCTGTTTGATGATAAAATCGAGCGCCCCGTCACCGTTCAGGTCGGCCAGGGCAATGCGCTGGGGTTTGTAATCCCCTTGCAGTTTGATGCTACGGTAATTTTTGAACTCCTGAGAAAGAACAACCGAAACCTTCTCCGAGGGTTTCTGCTCTTTCCCTCCTATCACCGGTATTACATAATAACTTACGTCTGTTACCTTACCAGGAAGTTGATCCTTAAAATCGGTAGTTGTTGCCAGCGGCTTTTTGTTGATGCGCGTTCCCTTTTTACCTTTCTCTTCCCGATAGATATTGAATGAAGTCTGTGGTGCATCTTCGGCCAAAAGTCTCCAACTGAGGTAAACAGTACGGCTGTCCGTTTGTATAGCGGTCAATCCCCTGTTGAATTTTTCGGTAACCCGTTGTGTTGCCCAACCAGTTACTAGCGGCTTAGGTTCATGGATTGGATTCAGCGCCGGATACATGTAATTTCGCTCCCGCGGATCCTGTGCCTTCAGGTTTCCTGGTAAGGTTAAAAGGAACAAGCCGGTCATTAGCAACCGACAGGCTGAGATCGAATTATTCTTCATCTTTATAAGTTTATCTCTCATTTATCCGTTTGGTTTTTCATCTAATTTTGGGAAGTTGTCACGTAGTATCTTAATTCACAGCTCTTCAAAAGTGTGATACCCTCTGCTACCGTTCTTGCATTGAGCTCAGCCCCTGCCTTATTGGTATGGGTATGGTCGCCGGGGAAGAATGCTTTCACTTTTACCGGTCCCAGCTCTTCGTATTTTTTAGCAACCAATTCGTTCAGATTTACAAAGAAGGCATCCGTTTGACTGGCAGCCTCTTTGGCCCATTTCCCAAACGATTCGGAGACCCGTTCGACCTTTCCTCCTGGCCATTCGTTACGCGGGATCTGTGAAAAGACAATTGGCACCGCACCTTTGTCCCTGGCATCACTGATGTATTTTTTCAGGTACCACCCATAGGTATGAACTGTCTCTTTTGTTCCATCGGGTTTGGTCACCTCTTGCGTCTCATCTCCTGTCCCTTTCAGTGATCCGCGGAACTTCTCAGCATCCGGGCGTGCCCCGTCGTTGTGACCGAACTGCATTAAGACAAAGTCACCTTTTTTTAATTGCTGGACTATTTCATCCCAAAGTCCTTCGTTCAGGAAGGTGCGACTGCTACGGCCTCCGCGGGCTTTGTTGGCTATGAAAATTCTGGTTGTATCAAAAAAAGCAGGCAGTGTGCGACCCCAACCGACGATGGTGTCATTCCCATTGGCGACAGTGGAGTCCCCGATGATAAAAACCCTTTTCTTTATTGGAAACTGTAAATTGGGTTGAACAAGTAAAAATTTATTGAGCTTCAATTTAGGTATGGCTTTCAAACCCTTAACGACCAACGAGGCACTCAGCATGGCCCCTTTGGCCGAAGTATGGGTATGATCGCGGCTGGTAAAAAACCGAGCGGTTACATTTACTTCTCCGACAGCGTCCAATTTGTCAGACATACTTTTGTTCAGGTCGACATAGTGAATATTCTCTTGTTTGGCAACTTCCATCGCCCATTTTGGATGACTGTCAGTATTGCGCTTAATCTTTCCATTTACCCAATTGTTGCGTGGAATTGGTGTGATCACTACAGGAACCGCGCCTTTCGCTTTGGCTTCGCGGATGATTTTTCGAAGGTACCAGCCATAACTGTGTACCGTTTCGCGCTGTTTGGTCAGCATATTATCAATTTCAACGGACTCCTCTCCAACTCCTTTGATCGTTCCGCGTGCACGGCTGGTGTCATTCACGGCGCTTTCATCATTGTGGCCAAATTGCATCAGTAAATAATCACCACGTTTCAGTTTGGCACGTACCTCCACCCACAATCCTTTGGTTTGAAAGGTGCGGCTACTGGTGCCGCCCAGTGCGTGATTTTCTATTTTGATCTTTGTGCTATCAAAAAAGAGGGCGATGGGGTCGCCCCATCCCCAAAGTCCGCCTGATCCGTCACCCCGGCCGTTTTTGACAGTCGAATCGCCAATAATGTAAACAACAGGCTTTCGTTTGGCGGTTGCCTGGGTTTGGAAGAGCAGTCCCAGAAGGGAGAGTAAAACAATTATTCTATACATTTTTTTAAATTTTTCATACCCTCAAGGTTTGAAAAACCCCTAGGGTCTATTTTGGTGTAACTTCAAAAACAAATGCTGAGGATGTCGACTGATTTCCACCTTGTGTGGCAACAAAAAGATGGGTCGGTTTCCCGTTTTGCATCAGAATCTGCGGGCGTTCGAAACGACCGTATTTTGTAAGTTTGGGCGGAGCAGGAGGTTGTTTCAGATAATGGGTGTAGCCGAAATAGCTTATTTTTGGTTTCGACCATCTGATCCCATCCTTCGATTTAATTATAATCCCCACTTCATGATCGAACCGTCCCATGTCCCGGGCCAGCATATAAAACCGTTTCCCCTCAATAAAAACATTTCCATCTTCCAACTGCCTGTTATTCCCCAATTTCGAATAGTCGATGATTGGATTCCCTGCATATTTGATATAAGGACCTTCCAGCATGTCTGCGATGGCCAGTCCATATTTTCTATTTCCCCGGATGGCAGGATTGACAGGATGCTCGTATTCTTCGGTATTCCAGGATTTGTAGTACAACCAATATTGTCCGTTCGGATGCCTCAGAAAGGCAGGATTTGAGGTACAATGATCGTCCCACGAACCGCGTTCACCTGCCTCCAGCAATGGTTTATCTGGACGCTTCCACGGACCATAAAGAGAATCGGCAGTAGCCAACCCTATCCGTTTGGTATCCGTTTTCTTGTTCGCATTACCAATGTAGAACAGACAATATTTCCCATCAACAAATTGAATGTGTGGATTGTGGCAGGTCGTTCCATCGAAAAACCCATCGCCACGGGGAGCAAGAATGGTTTCTATATCCCGGTAGGGCCCTTCGGGTTGATCGGCCACCGCGTGTGCAATCTCCGAACCGTTGATCCAACCTCCCATCCCTTTTTTTGCATCCCACCGCGAAAAGAAAACATGGATTTTGCCATCCGGGGCGACAATCGGACTGGTTCCCCAAACAAAATAGCCCTCCAGTTCCAGAATTCGCCCAAGAGGGTTCAACCTTTTGGCAAATTTTGAAATATCCCTTTGGGCATATCCCTTGTCCCGGGAAAATATTCCGCTTGTCAGCCCTGAAGAGGCCAATACCGCACCGGTTAAAATACCCTGTCGTATAAAGATTCGCCGCGTCGTCATTTTTTTGTTGTCAAAGACCTTCGAGGTTTTAAAACCTCGAAGGTTTGTCGTTCAATTCAATAATCCAAAATAAAAATAGAGTGTCCGTTTGACGGGTTTCTCCATTTTGTTCAGTACGCCTGCGGGTCCGAGGTTCCATGTATCGTTGCTGATACCCATGGCCAGCTTGGTGCCAACCGGAGGGATGCCATCCAAAAATGAAATATCCCCTGCTGGCAATGCAGGATAATTCTTCTGACCTGAAATACCGTAAAAATTAAACAACCGCACAAAAAGGTCTTCCTCCTGGGCCACTACCGTGAATTTCCCGTCAACCGTGTTGAACTCCATCCACGAAACATCCTGCCAATATCCTTTGAACTGCGGAAGTCCCCAACTGTTGTCGGCCGGCAACCTGTTGTTGTACATTCTTTGGATCACATCGAGCGCTCCTCCCTGCAAACGGTTTTTCCACACATGTGTTGGCCCTTTACCAAGCCATTTCGCGCCGATGATGTCCGACTCCGGAAAATCAAAACTGACCCCCATAAACGGCAATTCTCCGGGTACCTGATATTCGTACTCCATCGCCAGCCAGCCACTACTGAACATGGTCCAGTTGACGGATTTCAGGTCGCCTGAATAGGTCATTTCGAGCGACCAGCTCTTCTCGTGCTTAACCGGCTGAATGCTTTCCAGTTTGGCAGTTCCGCTGACCAGTACAGGCCCGTTACCGAATGGAATGGGCAATCCCAGATCGTTGGAAATTCTCCTAATTTTGCCATCTTTCCTGCTGAATGAAGCTGAGATACCAGAGGCTTTCAGGGTATAGAGGCTATCGCTTTCCGAGAATTCGGCAACCCCTTTTTCTTTGGAAAGATCGGCTGATTGCTGTGCGATTGGCAAAATATTATCCTCCTGAATTCCTGCAGATTTCAGCTTTTCACGCTGTTGTTTTTCCTGCTCACTGATGTCCATTTTTACCAATTGTGAGACAGCTTTGAGGTTTCCTCCTACTTTCCAGCTCCAACAGAAAATTTCATCTCCCGAGCGGTCGAAAACTTTCAGGTAGAGCGCATCATATTTCGTGTAATCGACAGGAAGGTTCAATTTCAATTCGCCTGATTTCAAGGGCTCAACGTTGGGACTCAATGCTGTTCCGCTTTTCATTACCAAATGGCTGACCTGACGATCCAAAACAGAGCTGAAATTCACCAGTTGCCACTCAAAACGACAATCTTTCAGGTTGGTAAAGTGGTAACGGTTTTCGACAACAAGGAGCCCGTCAAAAAGGTTCGGAAGTTTTTGCAGACCGATTTTTACCGGGGAGTAGATTTCGCGCATGGCGTAGAAGCTACCCTCCTTTTCGCGGTGAGGACCAACGACTCCGTCCGGGGCATTCACCCGGTTGACATCGATAAAGCCATTGAGATCTGTACGAACAATTCCCTCATCCAGCAATGCCCAGGTAAATCCACCACCCGAGTTGGACGTGTTCCAGAACAACTCCCAAAAATCGGCCAAAGCGGCGCCACCGCCACCATCATCCTGCGAATGCAAAAATTCGGTAGGCATGTAAATTTTCCCCTCCGTGAATATCTTTTTGCAACTGTAATAATTCTCGTAATGGTTGCAGTCGATCCCATTGAAATCGTTGCCAGGCTTGTGGTGGGGATGAATGACCGGTCGCTTTGACTTGTCCCAAATCAAAAAAACGTTGTCCAGCTCCTTGTTGGTTCCCCCTTCGTTGCCATTGTCCCAGAAGATGATGGAGGGGTGGTTCACATCCCGGATCACCAGTTCCCT
>JBBIUJ010000105.1:0-12001 GCA_037440345.1 Prolixibacter sp. | reverse complement strand
CCTTCCTCCCCTTTACCTCCAAAATCAGCGATTCCAGCGACTTCAGGTTTAGTTTGATGATGCCGGTATGTTTCTCTACCACAAGTTGATAGCTGTTGTTTTTGTCCAAATGGTCAGTCAGTGCATAGGTTCCATCTTTCAGGTTCCACTGCCGAATGATGTCTGAAGGCAGGATCAGGTCAAATATATTTGAACGGTCGGCATCAAATCCGGCCACAACGATCAATTTTTGGTTTAGGCACCAACGGGCAAAAGAGATTATTTTGTCTGAATAGCCGACAGATTTTTCCCTGTTGACGGTTTGTAATTCCTGATATTTTCCCATCAACGCCGGGGAAGTTATGGTAAAATTGAGCAACTGTTTGTAAGATTTACGAAGCGCCTGCTCTTCCTTCGAAAGTTTGCCTCCATCGAAAGCGCCGCCATTCATCCAGCGTTGGTGAGCCGGGACTCCGATGTAATCAAAAATCGAGGTCCGGGATGGTTTTCCGAATCCGGCATTCTCTGCACCCTTTTCACCAACCTCCTGACCGAAATAGAGCAGGGTGGGAGAGGTGCTGATGGTGGCAGAGACTACCATGGCCGGTACTCCTTTGGCTGCATTGCCTGCAAACTCAGGACTTGCGACTCTTTGTTCGTCATGGTTTTCCAGGAAATGCAGCATGTGATGTTCGACACCGGCCAGGTTTGCCTGGACTTTTACCAACCGGTCTGCAGGAGCCTTCCCCTGCATGATTTTTTTCAAGGTATCGTAAAAGACAACCTTATCGTAGAGATAATCCATCTTACCAACATGGATAAAAGATTGAACCAGTGATGGATTGTAGACTTCTGCGATCAGAATGGTTTTTGGATACTCTTTTTTGATGGCGCTGTTCAGGTAGCTCCAAAACTCGACCGGTACCATCTCGGCGATGTCGAACCTGAAACCATCTACCCCTTTTTTAAGCCAAAACAGACAGATATCCCTGAATTTCAACCAACTATCCGGCACAGATTTACCCTGCCAAAAAGCGTAGTGGTCCAGGACAGGTTTTTCATTGTAGCCTTCGGGTAGTGTTTCAAAATCTTTTGTGCCATCAGGTCTTATTCCATAATTGATTTTGACTGTTTCATACCAGTCATCAGCCTTTGGTTGTGCCAGTCTGGAACCATTTCCGGTCCATTTGGCAGGGTTTTCATCAAATTTTCCATCGGACATTGGGTGGGGAGAGCCACCAAGCGGTTTTTCCGAAAGAACAGGCGCTTTAAAAGGCTCTCCCGGTAGGTAGTAAAAGTTGTTGTCGCGGGCATAGACGACACTTTTGTTATCAGTCTCCCCAAAATCCTTGATGCCTTTTGGTTTTGTGATGGAGTGGTAGTTACGGGCTACATGATTGGGAACGATATCGATAATCACCTTTAACCCCTGGTCATGGGTGCGCTGAACCAGGGCCAGAAACTCCTCCATTCTTTTGGCAGGGTCGACTGCTAAATCAGGATCCACGCTGTAATAATCCTTAACCGCATAAGGTGAGCCTGCACGCCCTTTGACAACATCGGGATCGTCGTTCGAAATTCCGTAAGCCGTATAGTCCCTGATGACATCATGGTGAAGGATACCAGTGTACCAAATGTGCGTGATTCCCAGTGCCTTAATCTCTTTCAAAGCTTTCGGGGTGAAATCCTTAAACTTGCCAACCCCGTTCTCTTCGATGGTTCCCCAGGGCTTGTTGGTGGTATTTGTATTTCCGAAAAGTCGGGTAAATACCTGATAAATAATAATTTTATGGTTTGTGCGATCATTTGTGGACAGGCTCTTTTGGTCGATAGGATCGGTTTTGAAACCAAAACAGAAGAGCGTAAGCAGGATTAACAGAAGTTTGGAGGGATAAATCATATTGTATGTTCTTAAAAGTATTGTGTGACTTCGCAATTTCTTTGCGAGATTCTTGCGTTTTTACTTTGCGCACTTCCCGTGAACATTTTTCTTCACTTACAAACACGTGAAGATCGTCCCAGAGGTGAAAGGCTTACAAATGTAAATATTAACTTATAATTCACAGGTTGTTTTTGAGGTTTTGCTCAAGTATTTCAGTATAATTTTGCCATCTCAAAATAATATTATTTCCGTTAACTCCGAAGGGGTTTCCTGTGAATAACCATTGAGTTTCCTTCGTGTTTTCCTTTGCGACCATTTGTGGTAAGATTTAAAAATTAATCACGAAGGTCACAAAGTACCGCACAAAGGACTCAACGGATTTCACCAAGGACTCCTTACTTTTATTTCTATCTTTGCTTGATGAGCAGGAAACCTACAGGCTTTTTAGACAACATCGACCGGAAAGATTACCGACCAAAGTTTGGCGGATTGGAGATTCTTAAATATCTCGGTCCGGGGCTATTGGTGACTGTGGGATTTATCGATCCAGGAAACTGGGCCTCCAATCTGGCTGCCGGGGCCAATTTTGGTTATTTGTTGCTTTGGATGGTGACCTTTTCGACCATCATGCTCATCATGCTTCAGCACAATGTGGCGCATCTTGGGATAGCTACCGGACTCTGTCTTTCCGAGGCGACCACAAAATTCATCAAACCGGCCTATGCAAAACCCATTTTGTCTTCGGCGGTGCTGGCTTCCATATCGACCTCCCTCGCGGAAATACTGGGTGGGGCCATTGCCCTGAATATGCTTTTCGACATTCCAATCCGGGCAGGATCGGTCCTGGTGGTCATTTTTGTGGGGATCATGCTCTTTACCAATGGCTACCGGATGATTGAGAAATGGATCATTGCCTTTGTCTCCGTGATCGGACTCTCCTTTATCTACGAACTCTCTTTGGTACAGATCGATTGGAACAGCGCCATCCACTCCTGGGTAACCCCTCATTTTCCCAAAGGATCGATGGTCATTATCATGAGTGTGCTCGGCGCTGTGGTAATGCCGCACAACCTTTTTCTGCACAGCGAGATCATCCAGAGTAGGCAGTGGAATTTGCAGGACGAGAAAACGATCAAAAAGCAGCTTAATTACGAGTTCCTGGATACCCTTATCTCCATGTTGGTCGGCTGGGCCATCAACAGCGCCATGATACTTCTTGCAGCTGCAACATTCTTCAAGGTTGGCACCGAGGTGACCGAATTGCAGCAGGCCCAGGGATTGCTTGCACCACTTCTCGGTGTACATGCGGGGATCGTTTTTGCAGTTGCGTTGCTATTTGCTGGAATTGCATCTACGATTACCTCGGGAATGGCGGCAGGATCTATTTTTTCCGGCATTTTTCAGGAGCCATACGACATCAAGGACAACCACTCAAGGTTAGGCGTTGCCATCTCATTTGTGGTTGCGCTGCTTATTATTTTCCTTATTTCAAATCCCTTCAAAGGACTGATCTATTCGCAGATGTTGCTGAGCATTCAGTTGCCAATCACCATTTTTGTGCAGGTGCACCTCACCTCCTCCGAAAAGGTGATGGGAAAATACAAGAATAGCAAATCCAATGCCTTTCTTCTTTATCTGATTGGCGCCGTTGTGACCGGGCTCAATGTGGCTTTGTTGATAAGCCTATTCTGATCTTTCGTCCCCCAGTCTCCCAGTCTCCCAGTCCCTCAGTCCCTCTGTCCCTCAGTCCCTCTGTCCCTCAGTCCTTCTTATATGCTACAAGATTATTCAGCATCAAAAACTGCGAAGGCTTCAGCTTCAAAATCTCGTTCAGTTTCTGTGCATCCATGGTTACGCGGGGGTGGGTGGCAAATCCTGTGCCGGCGCAGAAAATCCCGATATTTTGGGAAACGATACCGGCATCCATTGCAGCCCATTGCAATTTTAGGGAGTCTGATCCTGTTTTAAACCTCGAAATATCAGAAACGAGTACACAGAAGAGCGGAGCACCGGAAAAATTTGCCTGTCTTCCTGCAACCTGTTGACGGTAGTCGCCAGTTGTGATCAGATCGAGTTGGTGTTTTTTTGCATCATATAGATAGGCCCCTTTTTTCATTACTACATACACGTCAATATCTTGTGCATTCATGGCGGAAGGGGCAGTACGCTTTCCTATATCGGCTCGGTTAACGCCATCTGCGGCCCAAAGCAGATCAGAGAGATCCTGAATTTTTAGGTCCAGGGTATCAAACTTGCTTTGTGACGATCTTTGAGCAAAGCTCTTCATCACTGATAATCCCCTGTTGAGGTCGGGTTGGTTCAGAACAATTGTTTGCGGTTGTGCGAACAAAGCAGTTGCAAAAAGTGTGCAACAAATAATGGTGGATAATTTTTTCATAGTCTTACGAATTTGATTGATTTAGCTTGCAATAAAAAGCTTTGTTATTTACCTGGAAAATATATGAAATTGTAAATTGTCAATTTTTAATTGTCATTATCCCTTGTCGTTATCTCAATTCTGTTTTTATCCGGATCCAATGTCACAAATTCGTAATAACCGTCACCGGTGGTACGGGGACCATCCAGAATTTGGTATCCGTTTGATGCAAACAGTCGGGCTTTTTCATCAACTTCTTTCTTTGTTTCGGTTTCAAATGCCAGATGGATGATCCCTTTGTGTTGCAATGATACGGTATCGTTTTGGTTATCAGGAAGATTTGGCCTGGTCATTAACTCCAGACGCGCCCCCGATTGAAACGAGATGAAATAGCTTTCATATTGTTTTCGATGGTTGGTATATTTTTCGTTGGACTTTCCGTCTAAATATTTGACATAGAACTCTTTCAGAGCATCCAGGTTGTCGGTCCAAATGGCGGCGTGTTCAAGGTTCATAGGATACTGTGATTTAGGGTTGAAGTATTTCTATACATTGTTGATAGATTTAATACAATATTAGTGATTTAATAAATCTCCTGGAATAATATGTATTTTAGTAGGCAAATAGATACAGTGTGAATGAATAGATTGGTGGTTTTTTCTGAAAAACAAATAATTATGAAAACGATCAAGGATTTATTGCTGCTATGTTTGATGGTGACTGTTATGAATACAACCGCCCAGGAACACCTGTCGAGAATAATTGTTTTTGGAGCCCACCCCGATGACTGCGATCTGGATGCGGGCGGCATAGCCATAAAATTTGCCCGGATGGGCCATGCGGTGAAATTTGTCTCGATGACAAACGGCGATGCCGGTCACCAAACGATGGGTGGAGGTGCATTGGCGAAAAGAAGACATGCAGAGGCGCTTGAGGCTGCCAAACGGATGGGTATCGAATACACCATCATGGATAATCATGACGGTGAGCTATTGCCAACGCTTGAGAACAGACTTAAAGTCATCAGGGAAATACGAAAGTGGAATGCTGATGTTGTCATCTCACACCGACCCAATGATTACCATCCGGATCATCGTTATACCGGTATCCTTGTTCAGGACGCCGCCTACATGATTATTGTTCCCAACATAGCGCCGGATACTCCTCCTTTAGGGAAAAATCCTGTTTTTCTATATTCCCAGGATAATTTTCACAATCCTACTTCGTTCAGGCCCGATATAGCCATTGATATTGATGATGTTAAGGAGCAAAAAGTGTTCGCGTTATCCGCACATGCATCTCAATTTTTCGAATGGCTTCCCTGGACAAACGGCGAAGACAATAAGGTGCCTAAATCAGAAAAGGAACGTCTGGCCTGGCTGACTGCTAAAAGGATGAGCAATCCAATCGGTTTGCCTGTTCGCGAAAGTCTAAAAAAATGGTATGGCAATGACCATGGGGAGAAAGTAAAAAACGCGGAAGCCTTTGAAATATGCGAATATGGCCATCAGCCTTCAGAAGAGGAAATCAGAAATCTCTTCCCAATGTTGAAATCTACTTCAAAATAACATCGTGCGACATATTTATTTTACAAGGGTGATTGAGAGACTGTTTAAAAATATTACACAGAGAATAATTGTCTATTAATCGAAAATATAGGGATTATAGAAATTTCTGCAATTAGAAGTTTTCATGAGAGAAACCCCTGAGTTACACAGAGTTGGAAAATCGCTTGCGATTTTTCTCTCTGTGTAACTCGTTGTTTCCTCAAGCGTATTTTAACTAAAGCGAGAATTTCAAAGCCATTTGGAGTTTAATTTATGGAGTAATAAATTCTCTGTGTAAGAAATTTAAACAGCTTCTGAGTTTTTCCCTGTCATTTCGCGGCATTCAAAGCACACCTGAATCCAACGGCAAAATCCACCCAGCTGGGCGACAAACCATTTCTATAGTAATTTTGGTTGCACATGGCCCCGGAATGCCAGCTTCCGCCTCTGATCACTTTGAACCTGCCCCTCTCCGGACCTTTTGGATTTTCAGGTGGAGAGGTTTGATAATAGTCTCCGCTGTAATTATCAGAGGTCCATTCCCATACGTTTCCTGCCATATCGTAAATGCCAAAGTTATTGGGTTGTAAGGAACCAACTTTCAGGCTACCCTTATATTTTCTCCCAAAATTGGCCTTTGTGGAGTCCAATTGGTCCCCGTTAGGGTAGTTTTTATCGACCAGTCCGCCCCTGGCAGCATATTCCCATTCGGCTTCTGTCGGCAAACGCTTTTTGACCCATTTGGCATATTGTTCAGCCTCAAAAAATGAGACCCCAACGACAGGGTAATCGGGGAAATCTTCACCGCAATGAAACTCCTTCATCCCCCAAAACATGGGCATGGCATGGTTTGTAGCCTTGCAGAATTCAAGGTATTGAAGGTTGGTTACCTCATTTTTGTCGAGATAGAAACCAGCAATGGTTACCTTGTGTTCGGGTTGCCAGTCGGAGGGCCCGGGCGAATTTTTTCCCATATTGAACTCTCCTCCTGTAATTAGTACCATATTTGCCGGTGGTTCAATTTGACCAAAAAGATTGATTGAGGCAATGGTTAAAAGAATCAGAAATAATTTTTTCATTTTTACAATACATTGATGAGATGGGTGTATTTCTCTGAATGAATGGTGCTGACCTCCTGCCAAGTTTCGAATTTCATGCTTTGGGCATATAACTTTGAAATTGACTTCATAAAGTTAAGCATTTCGAACTTTTTTTATTCAAATTGTTGTAGATTAACCTACTCAAAACTAATATCTGAAAAATGAACGAAAAATTTGGAAATCTTTACGAGGAATACCTGAATGGTAAAACTGAAAGACGCGATTTCATGAAAAAGGCAACCCTCTTGCTTGGTGGAACGGTGGCAGTATCCGGATTTCTTCCAATGTTCGAGGCAAATTATTTACAGGCAGCCGAATCGATCGCAGGCAATGCAGAATTGTTTACAGAGGATATCAGTTATACGGGTGAAACGGGTGCCGTGAAGGCTTATCTGGCGCGGCCAATGAAGAAGAAAAAATACCCTGCAGTGATTGTTATCCACGAGAACAAAGGACTTCAGCCCCATATCCGGGATGTAAACAGGCGGATGGCAGCGGAAGGCTTTCTCTCCATGGCACCTGATGGACTCTCTCCACTCGGAGGTACACCTGCCGATAATGTGGATGAAGCAACCAAAATGATAGGGCAATTGGACAGGGAGAAAACCATCAAAAACTTTGTAGCTGCTGTGAAGTATCTGAAAACCCATCCGCAAAGCAATGGGAAAGTTGGATGTACCGGTTTTTGCTGGGGTGGCGCCATGACCAACAATGTAGCCGTCAACGCCCCTGAATTGATCGCCGCAGTGCCTTATTACGGTACCTGCCCGAAGAGCGAAGACGTACCTAAAATTAAGGCTTCCCTGCTGGCGCATTATGCCAGCGACGATGATCGTATCAACCAGGGGGTGAAGGAGTTTGAAAAAGCGTTGAAAGAGGCCGGAACTGATTACAAGATATTCTCTTATCCCAATACCAAACACGCCTTCAACAACGACACCAACCCTGAACGATACAACGAAGAGGCGGCTAAGTTGGCTTGGAAACGGACTGTCGAATTCTTTAAAGAGAAATTAAAAAGCTAAATCTAAATCTGCAATTGTTTTTACAAAAGGAGTGCAGTGGTTGAAGAATTTTCTGTAGCCTTCGCAGAGATAATTTAACCCTTTTTCACCGTCAGGGCTTTGGATGAACCGGTTTTTGGGGCACTCACCTTGGCACATATTAAGCACTTCACAATTCAGGCAATAGTTAGGCAAAGAGTTGAATTTAACCTCTCCGAAAGCCACCTGCTTCGGGTGATCCAGCAATTCGGACAGATGCAGATGATTGATATTTCCTATCAGATGTTCCTGATCGACAAAATGATCGCATGAATAAAAATCACCGTTGCGTTCCAATACCGGCACCTTGCCGCAGGTTCTTTTGAAGATACATAACGTATGATCTTGATGAAAAGCGCTGCGCAGGGCCTCTTCCAATAGCTGTATTCCAATATTATCGATATCTCGTTCCTGCCATTCGTCGAATATTGCAACCATAAAATCACCGAATGCCATTGCCGGAACTGAGTCAGGGGAGACTCCTGTTTGAGAATTCAAATTCCGGTTAACAAGCGGTAAAAAGCTGATATACTTTGCACCAAGCGATTTGAAGAAGCGGTAAATCTCCAGTGGATGATCCACATTGAAGGCATTGATCACACAAAGGATCTCGCAGTTAATTCCATATTTCTTCAGCAATTGGTATCCGTGCAGCGCCTTTTGAAAAGTAGTTTCTCCTGATTTTGTTTGTCGGTATTTGTTGTGCAGATGCTCCGGTCCATCAAGACTAATGCCAACCATAAAATTTTCGCTGGAGAGAAACCGACACCACTCATCGTTGAAATTTGTGCCATTTGTCTGTATTCCGTTGATAATCTTTTTATTGTGGTGATTGTATTTTTTTTGTAGATCAACTGCTTTTCTATAGAATTCGATTCCAGCTAAGGTAGGTTCCCCTCCATGCCACGAAAACAATACGGGTTCTTCTGTTGCCGTTTCCAGATGTTGGATAATGTATTTTTCCAGCAGTTCATCCGACATTTGAGGCGCTTTGCCAGTATACAAATTTTGCTTTTCTACGTAATAACAGTAGATGCAACCAAGGTTACAAAGTGCCCCGACAGGTTTGACAAATAGCTGGAATTCGCGGGTGGATTGGGAATTTTCAGGGGTCATTTTCTTTTCACACGTATTGCTGGTAAATATAATGAATGTCTTATCGTACGTATGGAACTCGCAAATACATTTACATCGCCTATTGTGGGCTTAACCCATGCTCGTTTCTTGCAAGGAAATATTATCAAATATAAAGTTCTTTTTTCAAGAAATTGTTTCAATATCAATATTTGAAGGGATTGTTTACGTGCAGATGTCGTCTATTTGTTACTTTTGAGATAAGCTGAGAAAATTATAATATATCGACACATGAATAAAAGTAAATACATGAGCCCGTACCTTGCCGGAGTGCTGCTTGGTCTGGTTCTTTTGGCCGCAATGTTTCTTTCGGGACGGGGCCTTGGCGCCAGCGGAGGAATAAAGGATACTGTTGTGGCCGTTGTTGGAGCGGTAGACAAGCAGCACGCAATGAATACTCCCGTTTACAGCAAATATTACCAAAATGGCGAGCACCCGCTTAAAAACTGGCTGACGCTGGAAATTTTTGGAATGGTTTTGGGCGGTTTTATTTCTGGCGCTCTTTCTCACCGATTGAAATTCAAAATTGAAAAGTCACCCAAAATTTCCGACAGGAAACGGTTGCTGTTTGCTTTTCTTGGCGGCCTCTTTTTTGTATACGGTGCACAACTCGCCCGGGGTTGCACCAGCGGAGCGGCGCTCTCGGGCATGGCCGTACTTTCGGTAGCAGGTTTTGTAACCATGGCTGCCATCTTTGGATCGGCCTACCTGTTTGCATGGTTTTTCAGAAAACTGTGGATATGAGAAGGACCCTTCGAAAGGCTCAGGGCAAGTAAAATAAAATATTCAAGTTATGGGACCTCTTTCAATTGTAATGGAATTTCCGGAGTGGCTCAACCTGCTGATCGCCTTCTTCATTGGCATTGGCTTTGGTTTTGCCCTGGAACAGGCAGGATTCTCATCCAGTCGCAGATTGGCCGGTATGTTTTACGGTTATGATACTACCGTGATAAAAGTGTTCTTTACTGCCGCCATTGTTGCGCTGGCCGGCTCACAATTGCTCAGTTTCTTTGGCGTGTTAAACCTGAAATTGGTTTTTGTGAACCCCTACTATGTCAATTCTGCCATTCTGGGCGGAATCATTATGGGGGCAGGGTTCATCATGGGAGGATATTGTCCGGGAACGAGCATCAGCGCACTTTCAATCGGGAAAATTGATGCGATGATTTTTTTGTTGGGAGGAATGGTCGGTGCCTTTCTTTTTATGGAAACCTACCCATTTATCCAGACAATTGCCATGGAAGACTACAAAGGCAACATGAGAATTGATGAATGGTTAGGGGTTTCGCCGGGGGTTTTTACCCTTCTGCTGATTATCGCAGCGGTTGCTTTGTTCTGGATTGCTGAACTCGCCGAGAAAAAATTCAGCCGACCTGATATTACCTCAGATATTTAGAAGTCGTTTAAAATTATTACACAGAGAAATTATTACTCCTGAATGAAAATAATAATGGCTTTGAAATTGTCGCCTGATCAACGAAACACTTGAGGAATCGCCGAGTGCACAGAGAGAAAAATCGCTTGCGATTTTTAAGCTCAGTGAACTCAGTATTTTTCTCTGAAATTTATCCAAAGGCAAAAATATCTATACACACTAAATTCTCGATTATTTGAAAATTGTTCTCTGTGCTAAAAATTTAAACAGTCTCTTAATTCGAAAACAGATGGATGCACGCATAAAATATTCATTGTTGCTGGTAGGAATCGGGATTATTATCGCCTTCCTTCCTTTCAGCACTACAGACTCCTTTCTCCTAAAATCGGACGAGTTACTTTCAAAATCAGCCTCCGAAGAGAACTACTTGTCGGTAGATCAGGTAGCCCGGATGGTGAACAAGGAAGACAGCACCATTCTGTTGATTGATCTGCGGGAGGCTATTCAATACAGGAATGCAACATCCCGGGATCAATCAATATTCCCTTTTCAGATCTCCTGAATCCATGGTGGGAGGGGACCTTCAATCAAAAGAAGGTCAAAAAGATATTTTATGGGAATGGCGATCAAACGGCAAATTGTGCCTGGACCATTGTTACCGGATTGGGCTATAAAAACAATTCTGTCATGAAAGGTGGACTAAACGAGTGGTTCAAAACTGTCATGCTTAGTCAGTTCAAGGGAGAAAAAATTACTCCCCTCGAAAATGCTCTTTATGAAACGAGATTCAATGCACGTAAGGCCTTCACACAGATAAACAGCTTGCCGGATAGCCTGAAGAAGCAATATTTCAAAGCCAAAGAGATCAAGCAATTGAAGCTCGACGGGGGCTGTCAGTAAACCTTAAAATCGCAGAAAATGAACCTAATAAAGAGTTTTAGAATAGTCATCCTTGTAGTTGGAATCCTTCTTATTTTGGTAATCGTCAGAAATTCAGATCGAAATGTTTTCAAAGAGAAGGCAAAAACCGCCGTAGATGCTGCCCGAAATAGCAGCAATCTGATCACCCTGAATCAGCTCAAAAAGCTTACAACTCCTTATTTGGTCATTGATATTGGTTTTAAAACAAGAGCCGACTCCCTTCAGTTTCAGCATGCTGCAAAAATTACTTTCAACCAGCTTTTGGACAAGGCGAATCGAAAAGTCCTGGATGAGGCATCAGGCGAGTTAATTCTGTATGCGGATGATGATGCCACTGCTTCACGAGCCTGGGTTATATTGAATCAGTTGGGTTATAAAAACTTGCGGATTCTGATTCTTGAGGAAAATTCCGAGGCTTTAAAATACAAATTCCAGCGTGACACTACTGCCAGGCTGGAACAAGATTCAATTTAGCTGCAGATTAATACTTTGAGTCTACTTTGTGCATTCTTTTGTCCCGCACACGCGGGATTGTGGTTAAACATTTAATTTTCACCACAATCCCGCGTGTGCGGGACAAAGGTTCACAAAGTAAAAGGCAGAATCAAAATCCTTAACCAAAGCGACTTTTTCCCCAAAGTGG
>JBBIUJ010000104.1:0-12303 GCA_037440345.1 Prolixibacter sp. | reverse complement strand
CTTTAACAACTGATCCGGCGATATCCTTTCTTTCACCACCGTGTTAAAGCCGGCATCTTTGGCGCTCCGGATCACTTGGTCCCTGATTGCACAATTGTACCCCCCTTCCAATTCTGAGGTAAAAATGACCTGGTCCTGATTGAGATAGGCCAACGATCCACAGAGCGTTTCGCATGCATTCCCATCCCGGTTAAGTAATATTATATTCGGCTGGTTAAGCTCCTTGATCCGGCGCGCAGCACATTGCCTGACAAATTGTCCCGATGTGGAGTATCCTGAATTTGAATGAATTTCCTGAAGCTGGTCCCTGAAGATCGAGAGAAGCAATCCAGGTTCTGAAAAAGGATAGTAGCCTCTTGGTAGCTCTTCTGCTCGCATCAGCATATTGATTTTTGAATCGGAAAGGAATATTTGAACCTCAATTTTCGCTGCCAGGTAGAGCTTGTTTTTGTTCAGCAAACGTGATACGTCCTTCCGCAAATATCTTCCATCCCCGTCAATCAATCCGGCAAGATCGGCGTCAATGGTGGCAGCAGTCGCCAAAAGATGGTTGCTGATCGATTCAACGAACAGGACTTCGTTGTGTTCTGCCCTGAAAGATTCACGGAACCCATCTGCCCGTTGCTCCAAATCCGCAATAGTAAAAACGGCATCACTTTCCTTGTGAAACCGACCGTTTAGTAAAAAGTATCCGCCTTTCATGCTTTATTCTTCAAAGAAATATTAAGTACAAAACGGAATCGTCGTTCAATTAGAGTCGACCTCAAATCCAATTTGTCTCCTTAGTGTCCTCCTTTGAGACCTTGGTGGTAAGAATTTTATAAAACTCACCACTTGGTACACAAAGGGTATCACAAAGTAATCACCAAGGCTCATTATTCACAAATGTCCCGACGGGGCAAACAGCATGGTGACAAAGTCCATAAAGAGCGAAGGACGAATAATCATTGGGGTGCAAAACCCGATAACCGCACCCAGAAAATGTGCATCATGACCTATGTTATCCATCTTTTTTCGGCTCATGTAAAAGGAGTAGTAGAGGTATAGCAAACCAAAGATGATTCCCGGCATGGGAAGTACACCGAAAAAGTAGATTGGTTCCCATGGATTGAAAAATATGGCTGCAAAAAGTACGGCCGAAACGGCTCCAGAAGCGCCCACCGCATTGTAATAGACATTATTCCGTTGTTTGATCAGCGACCACAAACTCGAAAATACAACAGATCCAACGAACATCGCAAGATAAAAGTAGGACGAATTTCCTCCAAAAAAGAGTTCGAAATAGTGTTCCACGACCGCTCCGAATGACCACAGGACAATCATGTTAACAAGCAGATGTTCCCAGTTTGCATGCACCAGGGCATGGGTTAACATCCTGTAATACTGTTTTTTGTGATAAACCTGAAAGGCATTGAACTGAAATTGTCTCATGACATCCTTGTTGGAGAAAGCCATAAATGATGTCAATGAGATTATAATGACCAACATGATGGTAATTGATGCCATGATCAGATGTGTAAAATTTTGTACGTTAATTCGCGCATAAGTTCTCCGTTTTCAGTCGTTCCGCCCCGGGCGCCTTTCGACCGCAGATCGTATTCCCTTAGCAGCGATAATACCAATACGGCTTTCTGTAACGGATAGTTTCTTCCGGCAATGAGATAGTCCTTGACGAAAAACGGACTGACACCCAGTTTTTGAGCTACTTCGCTTTCATTACTCTTGTTCGCCAGCGTATGGAAGGTTAAAATCTTTCTAAAATAGGTAACCAGAATCGACACAATCATCTGAATGGAATTGGATTTCTGGTTTTCGATAAAGTAGTTTACAATTCTGTTGGCATTGTACAGATCCTTGTATCCTAAAGCTTTTTGAAATTCGAAGGCGTTGTACTCTTTGCTGATACCAATATTCTTCTCAATATCATCTACCGTAATGCTGGTTCCGGGTACGGCCGAAAAAATTATTTTATCCAGCTCATTGACAATTCTTTGCAGGTTATTCCCAATGTGGTCGGTTATCATCTGCACGGCCTTGTGTTCAATACCGAGCTGTTTAGTTTTGAGGTAATTGATGATCCAGTCGGGAATCTTGTACTCCCTGACCGCTACGGATTCCATGTAAACGCCCAGTTTGCTTATTGCTTTGTATAATTTTTTGCGTTTGTCGATGGTTTTGTATTTGTAACACAAAACAAGCAGGGTAGAGGGGGCTGGTCTTTCTACATAGGATGCCAGTTCATCAATATCTTTGATGTTTTGCGCCTCTCTCACAACCACAACCTGGCGGTCGGCCATCATGGGGTAACGCCGGGCAGCAGTCAAAATATGGTCAAGGGTAATATCTTTTCCATAAAGCAGTGTTTGGTTGAAGGCTTTTTCGCTCTCCGACAGTACATTTTCAAGGATATAATCGCTGATTAAATCGATGTAATAAGGTTCTTCCCCCTCCAGAAAATAGACGGGACTATAATTTTTATTTTTTAAGTCGGTGAGAATATTGTGGAAATCCATGCAATCAGAATTTCAGGTGTTTGACCGATCTTCCGTCGTTGATGATCTCCATTAGCGCACTGATCCCAACTTCCAGATGGGTGTTCACAAAAAGGCGGGTAACCTCTTTATCGCTCTCCTGGGTTTTTACACCGGTCGAAATCATGGGTTGATCGGAGACCAACAGCAATGCCCCGCAAGGAATTGAATTGCAAAAACCTACTGTGAAAATGGTGGCAGTCTCCATGTCTATGGCCATGGCGCGGGTCTTAATCAGGTATTTTTTGAACCGCTCATCATACTCCCAAACCCTTTTGTTGGTGGTGAAGACGGTGCCGGTCCAGTAATCGAGTCCAAGGTCGCGAATGGTGGATGAGACTGCACGCTGCAGGCTGAAAGCCGGTAATGCCGGCACTTCAGGTGGCAGATAATCGTTGGAAGTACCATCGCTTCGGATGGCAGCAATAGGCAGAATCAAATTGCCAAGTTCGCTTTTGCGCTTCAACCCTCCGCACTTGCCCAGAAAGAGTACCGCATCCGGCATCACAGCGCTAAGCAGGTCCATGATGGTAGCGGCATTGGGGCTACCCATTCCAAAGTTGATGATGGTAATGCCATTGGCGCTTGCGTTGGGCATGGATTTATCTTCTCCAACAATCGGGACACCAAATTTCTCGGCAAAGTTCTCGATATATCCTTGAAAATTTGTCAGCAGGATGTGTTTGGTAAATTGGTCAAGCGCTCTTCCTGTATATCGTGGTAACCAATTCTGAACAATTTCTTCTTTCGTCTTCATGCGTTGCTTTTCTGCAAAATTACCCGCTTTTTGCATTAAGTTCGCTGGATTGGAAATAAAATTTTAGATTTAACCCTAATAATTCAATTCCTTCGTATTTCTATGGTATGACCCAACTCAATCTTCCATCCTACGAATTCAAAACCACCCAAAAGGATGGTAAATCATTGATATTCGATGTCTATCGTCGTAGATGGGTTAAATTGAATCCCGAAGAGTGGGTTCGGCAGAATTTTGTACGCTATTTGGTAGAGGAGAGGCAATATCCTGCTGCTTTGGTGGCCGTTGAACATTCCCTGCAGATCAATCGGCAGGCTTTTCGTGCGGATGCAGTGGTATTTTCTATTTCCGGTAAACCGTTGTTAATTGTCGAATGCAAAGCCCCGGAGGTGAAGATCACACAAAAAGTTTTCGATCAAATAGTCAGGTACAACTTTCAGTTTCAGGTCGATTTTTTGATTGTTACCAACGGGGTGTCCCATTTCTGCTGCAAGATCGATAAAACCAATCTTACATACGAATTTTTGAAGGAAATCCCTGAGTATAATGTGCTGATTAGGTGATGTACTGAAGAGGGAATGTGGAAATTGGGAAATGTGAAAATGTGACCCCTCGACTTCGCTCAGGGATCGTTCAATTGGCTAATTCCTATTCAACAACTGCAACAAATGCTCATCCTTCCATATTCCCCCATCTCGAATCCACTCCTTTTTTGTTCCTGTCAGTTGAAATCCGGCTTTGGTAAATAACTTCATGCTTACTTCATTGTCGGTCAAAATATTGGCATAAATCTGGTGAAGTCCGAGCTTCTCAAAGCAATAGCGAACCATCAGGTTCAGTGCGGAGGTAGCATATCCTTTCGACCTGTCCTCCTGGCCATGGATCAAAATACCAACTCCCACTCGCAGGTTAAGCGGGTCCAAATCAAACAGGTCGACAGCTCCAATGGTCTTACCCGCCAGGGTCATTATCATCATCCTCAGCTGTTTGGTTTCGTAGATATCTTTGTCCGCATCCCTGATGTAAAGTGCCAATATATGCTTCGAAAAGGGGGCGATGGTTTGGCTCACTTTCCAGTTTTCTTCGCTGTTTTCCCATTCGTACAGCAAATCAATGTCATCGGGCTCCAGGGCCCTTAAGGAGATCAGATCATCTTTCAGGAATAGCTTCATGAAATAATTATCAGGAGATTATTTGTTCATACAAAAGCCGGTTGACAATCGAACGCCCGAGGGTAAGTTCATCGGTAAATTCAAGTTCATCCCCTACCGAAACCCCACGGGCCAGGGTGGTGATGCGTATGTTGCTGTTTTTTAACTTCTTGAAAAGATAGAAATTAGTGCTGTCTCCCTCCATGGTAGTACTAAGTGCGAAAATTACCTCACGGATTCCGCCTTCTTCCACCCTTTTGAGCAGTGAATCAATTTCCAGATCTGAAGGGCCAATACCATCCATGGGCGAAATAATGCCACCGAGAACATGGTAAACACCTCTGTATTGCTGGGTGTTTTCGATCGACATCACATCCCGGGTGTTTTCTACCACACAAACAACTCCTTTATCGCGGGAGCTATTGCCGCAAATGTTGCACACCTCAGCATCAGAAATGTTGTGGCAGTGCAGGCAATGCTTCACCTCATCCCTGAGTTGTGTCATGGCCTCACTGAAACGATGCACTTCATCCTGCTCCTTTTTGAGGAGGTGCAACACAAGCCGTAATGCGGTCTTTTTCCCGATCCCGGGTAACTTTGCAAACTCATTTACAGCATTCTCGAGTAATTTTGATGGAAAGTGGTCGATGCTCATGTCATAGAATAATCTTCTCAAAAATAGCAACTGTTGATGATTGCAAATTACAAATTGCAAATTAAAAATTGCGTCAAGAATGGCAGTCTCATTTATTAAAATACTTGAAGATTTTATTCTACCCCGAAAATGATTGTAATGTACACATTGTCAGTGTTTTGTGTAATTTTTAATTTTTAATTTTTAATTTGTAATTACTGCAGGTTAAACCAAATTGTCAAATTGGAGTCAAAAGGTCACATCTAAAAAATTTAAATTATGACAAAAAAACTTTTTTTGGTTTCATCCATCATTTGGATGATGGTTTTTACCGCTTTCGGACAGGACAATCAAGGTGGACGTCCTAATTTTACTCCTGAAGATATGGCCAAGCGTCAGACAGAGATGATCGTAAAAGTTACCGGAATTGATGCTGCTACTACGGCAAAAGTTGAGGCCATCAACTTGAAATATGCCAAAGAGAACGCAGCACTTCGTGAAAAATATCCAGATCGTGAGGCACGTGCCGAACCCAGAAAAGTATTAAATGAAAAACGGGATGCTGAGTTGAAAACTGTTTTAACAGCAGAGCAGTTCAAAAAAGTACAGGATGCCCAGGCCGAAATGCGTCAAAGGATGCAAGGCGGTGGCGGTCCCCGTTAATGAAGTAGAAGCAATAAAAAAGCCTGAATTCGAAATAATTCAGGCTTTTTTATTGCTTCTACTTCCCCATGTCCTCCTTTTTGAACCTAAACGGAAGCAGTGTGTCAATGCCGTTAACTACCGTGATGGCTGAACTCCCGTCGAGAATGATTTCAATTGGAATACCTGACAAATCCTCATATTCCGCCATTACCTGGCGGCAACTGCCACACGGCTTGGCAAAATCACCCAGTAGTGTCGAATTGGAAAGAGCTGAAACCGCAATAGAACGTATCGTTTCGCCTGGGTACATGGAGGAAGCATAAAACATGGCGGTTCTCTCAGCACACAGCCCGGAAGGATATGCCGCATTTTCCTGATTGTTGCCGGTCACCACCTCTCCGTTTCCGAGTAACACTGCTGCCCCGACCCGATAGCCTGAGTAGGGTGCATAGGCCCTTTGGGCAGCTTCCCTGGCCTTGCGGATCAAATTCTGTGAGCTCAAAGTCAATTCTTCAAGTGATTGGTATGTTTTAATTGTGAATTTCAATTGTATCTCCTTCATGCTCATCAGTTTTTATTTATACCAAAAGTAAGCATATTCCATTAATTAATTGACAATTGACAGTTGAGAGTTGACAATTGGCCTTTCAATAATGGTGGTTAATCGTAAGAAACTTCCTACTGTTCCATTTTTCTTTTTTTTGACAACAATGATTTAAGCGATCTTTGACCCATTTTTTTAACTTTGGTGCAAACAAAAGCAGATGGGGAAAGTAGGTCGACTGTTTACAATTGTTATAGTTTGGTCTGTTTGTGCGGCAAACCTTCTTGCTGCATCCCCACAGCAACTAAGCAGACAGGAGTACATCAACAAGTATGCACGGATTGCCGTGCAGGAGATGATCGAACACCATATTCCGGCAAGTATCACCATGGCGCAAGCCTGCCTCGAATCGCGTGACGGCAACTCGGAATTGACCAGGCAATCCAATAACCATTTTGGTATCAAGTGTCGAAACACATGGACGGGTCCAACCGTTCGGCACAACGATGATGAGGCCAACGAATGTTTCAGAAAGTACAAATCGGCGGAGGGAGTCCTTCGCGATCATTCCGAATTTATCACCAGTAGTATGCGATATGGTTTTCTCTTCTCCTATGATATCAGGGACTTCAAAAAATGGGCATATGGTCTCAAGCAGGCCGGTTATGCAACGGATCCCGGTTATCCCGGGAAATTGATTAAGATCATTGAAGATTTCAAGTTGTATGATTTGGATCAGTTGGATTGGAAATATGTCAAGGCTCCTGAAGGCAAGCGTACCCATTTTTCACTCTTTGGCTTCCTGAAGAAGAAATCGTCCAACCAGAACCTACAGGTTGCTTCCGGATATCTGCCCCGTAACATTGAGAAACGAAACAGGAAAAAGGCCTTCCTTGCCATTGAAGGTGACGACTATGCCCGTATAGCAGATGAATTTGGAATGAAAGATTGGCAGATATACCAATTTAACGATGCGCAATCGGGCGATGTGCCTGAAGTGGGAGAACCAGTGTTCCTGCAGGCCAAAAGATCCAAAGCGCCAAGAGGCAACGATTTCTACGTTGTTCAACAGGGTGAGACATTGAGGTCTGTCGCGCAGTGGTACGGTGTGAAACTATCCTCGCTAAGGAAAATGAACAACCTGGATGATACACAGGAGGTGGTACCAGGAACAACATTGTCGCTGAGGAAAAGGATTCGATAGATCTTTCGACTGAGTCTCCTAGTCTCTCAGTCTCGCAGCCTCTCCGTCCCTCCGTCCCTCCTTCTTTCTTCTATATGGCTATAAACGTCTGAATCCCCGGGAAGCCTCTTAGGAATTCTTCGATGCCCATCCTCTTTTTTCCTGATAACTGCAGGTCAGTTACAGACAAATACCCGTCGGCACAGGCAATTTTGGCATATTTTTTCTGATCCGAAAGGATGGTGCCGGGAGCATGCTGATGGGGGCATTTCTCGAGGGTGGTCCTGAAAATTTTGAGGGTGATGTTCTCTTTTGAAGGCGCCTACAGTTCCGTCCATGCCGTTGGATATGGGCTCAATCCCCTTATTTTATTGTGATTGGATTGCGCATCAAGCTGCCAGTTCATCCGGCAATCTTCCTTAAATATTTTGGGTCTTCCGATCTGGTTCGGATCAATTTCCAGCCTCTCCTGTGCAATAGGGGTCGCCGAGCCATCCGCAAGTGCATCAACTGTTTTCAATACCAATTTGGCCCCAATTCCCATCAACTGATCGTGAAGCTCCCCGACTGTTTGATTGGATGTAATCTTAACCTTCTCATAAAAAAGGATATTACCGGTATCAATCTCTTGCTTCAGAAGAAAAGTGGTGACCCCACTTTCAGTATCACCGTTCATAATGGCCCAGTTTAGGGGTGCAGCCCCGCGGTATCTGGGCAAAAGGGAACCATGCAGGTTAAAAGTTCCCATTGGTGGCATCTTCCAAACCACTTCGGGAAGCATGCGAAAAGCAACAATAACCTGAAGGTCGGCATGAAGAGATTTAAGTTCTGCAATAAAGGAGTCGTCTTTGAGCTTTTCCGGCTGTAAAACAGGAATTTGTCTGGCGTTGGCAAACGACTTAACAGCTGACTGCTGCATTTTCTGTCCCCGACCGGCTGGTTTGTCGGGAGCAGTAACTATGCCAACAACCTGATAACCATTCTCCAATAGCGCTGACAGACTGGCTACCGCGAAATCCGGCGTTCCCATAAAGACGATACGAAGATCTTTGCCTTTCATTGAAAAGTTTGAAATGTTTGAAATGTTTGAAATGTTTCTCTTGTTTGAAATGTTAGTCAAAGTACCGGTCCCTGAGCGTAACCGAAGGGTAAACCCAAAAAACACTTCAAACTACTATTTAAGATTGGTATTACCTTTAGTTGCTTTGGGGTGATAGGGGCAATGCTTACATCCGTTTCCACAACAGTAACCACGATCAGTCAGATACTTTTCGGTCATAACACGGTAACCTTCAGGCGACAGATAATAATCAATCCCCTTTTCCAATTCATCCCCATATTTAATACTATCTTCCACCCTATAAAATGTTTGAGATGTTTATTACGTTTAGAATGTTTGAAATGTTACCGGTCCCAGAGACTGTTGAAGGGAAATCCGCAATCATTTTAAACCCTTCAAACCTTTTAAACTTTTCAAACAATCCTAAAGTGAACTATCCAGCGAATGCCCCATTCTGTCCCTTTTCGTTTGCAAATAAAAGGTATTGAAAGGGTTTGGTTTAACTTCAATTGGAATCGTTTCTACGACAGTGAGGCCAAATGATTCTAGTCCGACTCGTTTGACCGGATTGTTGGTGATTAGTTTCATCTTGCTGATTCCCAGGCTACAAAGAATCTGTGCGCCTACGCCATATTCACGTTGATCGGGGTCGAATCCAAGATGAAGGTTAGCGTCAACAGTATCGAACCCCTGCTCCTGCAATTTGTAGGCCTTGATTTTGTTCATGAGCCCGATTCCCCGGCCCTCCTGCTGCATGTAAACGATGACCCCTTTCCCCTCTTTCTCGATCAGTTCCATCGCTTTGTGGAGCTGTTCACCACACTCGCAACGCAATGAGCCAAAGATATCCCCGGTTGCACAAGAGGAGTGTACCCTTACCAGGACAGCCTCATTGGGTTCCCAGTAGCCTTTGATCAGGGATATATGTTCGATTCCATTGGATTTTTGAAGGAACGGAATCAGTCTGAAATGGCCGAACTCGGTAGGTAATTTTACCTCTTCGCCTCTTTCAATCAGGGTTTCTTTGTCAAGTTTGTAAGCGATCAGATCGGCAATTGAAACCAGTTTGAGATCCAGTTTCTGAGCGATCTCAAAGAGTTGGGGCAACCTGGCCATGGTACCATCTGGATTCATGATTTCGACCAGTACACCGGCCGGTTGTAGTCCTGCAAGTCGCACCAGATCGACTGTCGCTTCCGTATGTCCTGCGCGACTAAGTACACCCCGGCTTTTGGCCCGCAATGGGAAAATATGTCCCGGACGACCAAGTTCACTTGGTCTGGTATCGGGAGAGGCAAGTTTTTGAATCGTGATAGCCCTGTCGTGAGCAGATATGCCGGTCGAGACATTCTCTCCGACCGCATCCACGGAAACGGTAAAAGGGGTATCATGGATGGAGGTATTTCGTCCAACCATCATCTCCAGTTCCAGCTCTTCACAACGCTCCTCTGTAAGTGCAACGCATATCAGTCCCCGTCCTTCCGTGGCCATGAAGTTGACCATTTCGGGAGTAATCTTTTCGGCTGCCGTAATAAAATCACCTTCGTTTTCGCGGTCCTCATCATCGACAACGATGATGAATTTTCCATCGCGAATGTCTGCAATAGCCTCTTCTATAGAATTTAATTTTATATCACTCATATATTTACAGATGGAGTATTATACTTAAAGGGAAAAATCAGATAGGGTCTTTTATCCCGGACTTATCCCTGAAACGAAATTTTTTAAAGAATTCGAGGTACGAATCGATGTTCAGAACAGTAGAATCTGTTACTGCTTTGTAGGTGAGAAAGATCCCGGCAGGCAGAAAAATGAAGGTAGAAAACCAGATACCAAACCACAGACCTGAAGTAGCTTCACGCACATATTTCTCTCCGGTGGTGGAGAGGATCCAGTAGAAGATGAATAGCACGACCGAGACCACGAGTGGCATGCCAAGACCGCCCTTACGTATAATAGCACCCAGGGGCGCTCCGATAAAGAAAAAGATCAGGCAGGCAATGGAATAGGTGTATTTTTTATGCCACTCGGTATCAAACCTGTTCAGGCTCCTGATGTTGGCAACATTAAGTTCATCGACCTGTTTGAGGGCACGAATGTTATTTCTTGCATTGGTTAGCGCTCCCGCTATCAGTTGTTGGCGAACCGGCTGAATGGCGCTTCGCAGCACACTGTCGATATCTATATATTTTTTCAATTTGTACACTGGTCTCTGCGTGGGATCTTTGCGCGCCAAAGAATTCAAGGCAGTGGCTACCGGCATGGGATAAGCCATACTGAGTGCCTGCTCCGTTGCCAGCATATCGAATTGTTTCGAAAGGGAATCAGCAACATATTGAAGTTGTTTGTTGTTAAGTGCCCTAAATTGATTACGGAAGATACTTTCATCCTTTCTTTCAAAATCCATCCCCTGCAGTTTGGAGTAGATGGTTTCTTTTTTGAATTTATCAGTCCTGACTGGATATCCGGTCGCCTCCCTGTTTACAGTCTCAACTTCAGCATGCGTCTCACCAGAGTAAAGGTTGAGTACCATATATCGTTTGTCTGTGGTGATTTTCATTGTCCCGGAATCGGCTACCGTGACAGTTTCATTCCCCTGATCATAGCGGTGATCATAAATCATGATGTCATACAACATCGAGCCATCCTTCGCCTTTCGTCCCACTTTGATGGAGAAATTGTCGATATCGTTGGAGAAGACCCCCTCTTTGACAACAATTTCAGGCCGCATCTGGCGGATACTGGCCATCAGGGCAATTAGTTTCTTGTATGAGACCGGAATCACGCGGTTTGAAAATTGAAAGGCGCCGAAACTCAGCAGGATACTTACTATGATGACCGGTTTCATGATCCTGAATAGGGATATGCCCGCTGCCTTCATGGCAAGCAACTCATTGTTTTCACCCATGTCACCGAATGTCATGATGGAGGCAAGCAACATGGACAGCGGCAAGGCCATTGGCATCAGCATGGCCAGGGTATAGATCAGAAATTCAACGACAATGTTCATTTCCAATCCTTTGCCAACGAGGTCGTCAAGGTAAACCCACAAAAATTGCATCAGGAGCACGAACAAGCTGATGAGAAGGGTAACGACCAGCGGACCGATAAAACGCTTAATGATATATAGATGTAATCGCTTCATGAATTGGATGAAGATTCGCCGGCAAAGCTAATGCTTTTTTATGATTTTTAGGGAAATTTCAGGAACCAATGGCTTTTCTGAGGCGACTGATTGAAGCATCCCACATTTTAACAACATCTTCTTCATCTGCTTCATCGACATGGTCGACGACCATTAGAGAAAGATCTTCAATAATCTCACCCAGAACGATATAGAACTCAAATTCGTACGGTTCATCGCTGTCGAGCCACTTGAATTTGACGGATTCGAGGGGGCGGATAGAAAGTAATTCAGCAGTTTGGCTGGTTTTCCCCCAAATGAAAGTATACCTGGAACCATCGACAAGAACATTGTCCGAAAACCATTCGGCCAGACCGGAGGCAGTACTCAGCCGACTGAACAAAACGGAGGACGATGACCGTATTTGATATTCAAGTTCAATTCTTTTCATTTTGATTGAGGTCCCGTAAATGAGAATAATCTGTTTAGTTTCTTCTGCAAAGTACCATTTTTTTCATGTAAAACAAAAAAAATTGATGGTGCTCATTTAATTTACTATTTTTTTCAATCTGTCTTGTCCGAAAAGAGAAAGGTATTATATTTGCAGGCTCAAAGTTTTGAGTGCTAATTGAAATTATGGCGAGGTAGCTTCCCGACTTAAAGTCGGGATTAGA
>JBBIUJ010000103.1:0-12485 GCA_037440345.1 Prolixibacter sp. | reverse complement strand
TTATGCAATTCCGAAGACACCGCAAGCGCCTGATCCTCCGCCGTTGAAACCGCCTGATTGGTGGGAAGAGTAATCCTGTAAAAAAATTATAGGCTCGATTTATAGGCAGACACAGAATCACACCTTAACAAGAAATAGAATCCTGACGTGAGAATATCTATCATTATATTGCTGTTTTTAGCAGGCTTTTACGGGAAAGCTCAGGATATACAATGTCTGAGGTTATTCACCGACCGCGATTTTTATTCCAGCGGTGAGACTATTCTTGTCAAAATCTTTGCCCCTGCAGATGAACAATCCAGTATCATACATATTGATCTCATCAATTCAAAAGGCAAGATTATTTCGGGTATCAACAAAAAGTTATCCGATCATCAGGCTGATGGATATATTTATCTGACAGATTCCCTTAAAACCGGTAATTATCTTCTGGCTGTCTCCAGCAGAATAAATCCAAATATCACCTTCAGGGAGTTATTTATTTGTAACCGGTTTACTGGACTGTCAGAATCTGTTTCTGTTTTGGTATCTTCAGGAATTGCTCCCATCGATGACAAAAAAGTACCTGTTCTGATGAATGGTCTCGAAAAGAGCTACAGTACCAGAAGGGCTGTTCAAATGACTTTAAGGTTCGCTCCGGAACTGCTTTCGCAAGTGAAGGATGGAGTGATGGTCTCAGTTGCCCAATCAACTCCGGAAGGTTATTCCGTTACTTTCAGCAAGAAACTGAAAGTCAAAAATAGTCAGATGGCAGAAAGAGAGGGTATCGTTTTGGATGGATCGTTAATAGATCAGACGTCAGGTGCCCCATTTAAAAATGGATGTGTCTTTCTGTCTGTACCGGATTCAGTTCCGGTTTTGCAATATTTCTTTACAGGGGATGATGGACGGTTTCATTTTCAGTTGGACAATTATCATGGGAGGATTCCTGTTGTAGTTCAAGGTTTCGATCCCGAGAAGAAGCGGCTGGTCAAAATCATTCCGGATCGACGGGATAGCTTAACGGACTGTTTACCTAACTTCGAAGTAAAATTAGTTCCGGGTGAAATACAAAAGGTTGTGAAAAGTGCGATAGATGCAACTACTTTGCGGAAGATTTTCGGTTTTCAAGAGTTGGTTGTCCCTTTACTATTGACCTCCAAGAAGAATGAGTATCCATTTTTCGGTGTTCCTACAGAAACAGTTCGACCAAATCTGTTTTTAGATCTCCCCGATTTTACTGAGATCTCACGTGAACTTTTGCTGGGAGTTAAATTCAGGGCCTACAACCGAATACCAACAATGCAAATTTTCAATCCGGCCACGCAGAACTACTTCAAGGATCCGCCACTCGTTTTGCTCAATGGAATTCCCGTTCAGGACCTCAATGTCATTAAAAATTTGGGATCCAAAGATATAGACAGAATTGAAATATGCAGGAGAGAGAGATTCTATGGAGATCTTGCGTTCCCCGGAGTTGTTGCTATTTATTCATCCAAACAGGTGAATAAATTTTTACCGGAATCGGATGAGTTGATAAAATTTAACCTGGATGCCATCCAGCCGGATGGTTATTTGAATATGCCCAAAGAGCATCTTCGAAACGAACCTGATCTTCGAAAGGTGTTGCTTTGGCAACCGGGAATAGTACCGGCAGAAACCATTACACTTGACTTTGAGACTTCAGATATAAAGGGGAGTTATAAAGTCATTGTACGGGGAATTACCAGGGATGGAGAGGTGATTTACAATGAACAATTTTTTGAAGTAAACTGATATGGCCTTTAAACTACTGTTTTTTCTATCGATTGTAGGGGTACTCTTTTCTACGGGAGTCTATGCCCAGCAAGCTGATAAGGCTAGCCAAACTTCAGGGAAGATAAGGGGAGCCCGGTTTATTCCATATCCAAGCTATTCGGGGAAACCCTATTTGTACGATAAATTCCTGATGGGGGAAATTGAACTCACAGATGGAACTACAATCTCCAATTTGGGATTGAGTTACAGTACCTATCGGGATGAATTAATCTACTATAATTCAGCTATTTCTGCCCAGATAGTCATTGATAAGATTAGTTTAAACGGATTTACTATACATGAATTAAACGGGAAGAGCAGGTATTTTCGCAGACAGTTTTGTCTGGAGTACATGCATGACCAGTGTTATTTTGAAATTTTGAGCAAGGGTAAAATATCATTGCTTGCTTATCGGAAAGTGAATCTTGAGCCATGTAGTACCTATTACAGCAAATCGGGTCTGGCCTATGAACCTGCTTACAGCTATTTTTTCTATTCTCCCGATAAAGGTTACACTCCGGTTAACCTGAACAGGAATTCCCTTCTTTCAAAGTTTACTAAACCCAATCAGAAAATTGTTAAAAAATTATTGCGCAAGAATGGCATAGTGATTGCTGATGAATCAGGTTTTGTAGGTGCCTGGAATTTGATAGAGGAGAGCGGAATGGAGCTTATTTTTTGATTTCAGCATCTTCAGGCTTACCGCGCAGATATCATTACTTGGAATAGCTCATTTCATGGATAGAATTCTTGCTACAACTTGAATTCTGTAAAATGTATTTTTTGAAATAGTGTGAAATATAGCGCTATATAGAAATTTTTAACGGATATATCAGAAAATTGCGTTTTTACAGATTTTTACATATATTTGCATTAATACGCAAAAATTAACATTCTACAGTCTTTTTTGTGCTAAGATCAGTGTTTCTAGTTTTAGCAAAACCATGTTTAACCTTAAAAAAAAATCAATGAAAAAAATTTCGCTGTTGCTGACTTTCATCCTATTCGTAGGAATGCAGGCTATCTTCGCCCAGACTAGAGATGTAACAGGCGTTGTTACATCAATTGACGACGGGTCAACGATTCCCGGAGCTTCTGTCATAGTCAAGGGAACTACAGTTGGGACCATTACCGACATGGATGGTCATTTTACAATTAAAGTGCCTGCCGGTGCCCGTAATCTGGTGGTGTCGTTTGTCGGTTTTACTTCGCAGGAGGTAGCGCTAACCAATGCAAAGGAATATAAAATCGCCTTGAAGTCTGAGCAGGTTGCAGTAGACGAAGTTGTGGTAGTGGGTTATGGAACACAAAAGAAACGTGATGTGGGTGGTACTATCTCAACAGTAAAGGGAGATGATATCAAAATGACCCCGGTACAAAGTTTTGACCAGTCATTGCAGGGAAAAGCTTCGGGTGTGATAGTTACGATGCCCAATGGGGTCCTCAACAACCCTCCGGTTATCAGAATCAGGGGTGTGAATTCGATATCCTCCAGTTCCTATCCATTGATCATTGTTGATGGTGTTCCGGTCTTTACCGGGGATGTTTCTGCAACAAGTGCAGCATCGAACGCTTTGGCCGATATTAACCCGTCCGACATTCAGTCAATGGAGATTCTGAAGGATGCCTCAGCAACGGCTATCTATGGTTCCAGGGCAGCGAACGGGGTTATAATCATAACAACCCGTAAAGGTCTTGCCGGTAAAGTTAAGGTTACTTATGATGGTTATTTCGGTTATACATCTCCTTTTCGTTTGTTCGATGTGATGAATGCAACTCAATATGTTGAGTATAAGAATAGGGCATTGGCGAATAATCCAACTGCGTATGGTTCTCAGTTTACCATACCAACTTTGAACAACCAGCCAGTCGATACCAAATGGTCTGATTATATTTACCGTACAGGGTTTCAGCAATCTCATGCTGTAACTATTTCAGGATCATCGCCTACAACAAACTATTTCCTTTCTGTAGGTTACAATAACCAGGAAGGTATGATCCAGAAAAACAACTATGTAAGGAAAAATGCCAGACTAAACCTCGACCATAAATTAAACCAATACATAACTTTGGGAGCCAATATTGCCATTACAAATTCATTCAATGCGGCCCCGAATACCGGTTCTTTGTCGGGCCAGGGATTCAATACGGGTGGTGCAGCCCGGTTGGCATTTGTACTTCCTCCAAACCTAGCCCCTTACAAAGCTGATGGTACCTATAACATAGATGGTTCTCAGATCGGAAGTATGGGGCAACCTCAGACCAATTATGGTTATTACAATCCGGTTGCTATTTTTGACCTGAATAAGTATACTGCACAGAATGACCGTTTATTGGCCAATTTTAGCGTGACAGTTCAACCGGTTAAAGGGCTGAATTTGAAAACGGTTTATGGAATGGATAATCTTTCTGTAGAGTCAATCACATTCCAGTCTGCCATAACGGGCGACGGATATTCAGGGAAAGGATATGCTGAGAACGATTTCAACAGGGCCAATAGATGGACCTGGACCAATACAGCCGATTACACTTTTGCTACTTTAAAAGAGAAATTGAACTTTACCCTTCTTGCCGGTTCTGAACAACAATCAACAATTGGCAATTTGTGGTATGGCACCAAGACCAACGTTGCAGATAATTTCTTTGAAACTTATCAGGGTTCTTGGGTAACTGCGGGAATGGGCGGTGGTAGCCAGTATGAGAACTATTTTATCTCCTATTTCGGTCGTATCAACGTCAATTTCGATAAGCGTTTCTATTTGGAAGGTAGTGTTCGTCGGGATGGTTTTTCAGGATTGGCAGAAGGCAGAAAATTTGGAACATTTGGTGGTGGTTCGCTTATGTACAACCTGGGTAACGAAAGTTTCATCAAGAAGAGTAAAATTGGTGAGTGGTTTTCTGATCTTCGATTGAAAGCCAGCTATGGCAAGGTTGGAAATATGTCAGGAATTGGTAGTTACGCCTCCCTTTCACTTTACAACGGAGGACTGTACGGAGCCGCTCCTACGTGGAACTTCAGTCAGGCTGGCAACTCCGATCTAAAATGGGAGACAAGTGATAAATACGATGTTGGATTAAGTTTTGGTTTGCTGAAAAACAGAATTTCAGTTGAAATGAACTACTTTTACAACGACGTCAATAACCTGATCCTCAATGTTCCTCAGTCACCTTCTAAAGGTATCCCCGGGAATACAATCCCAATGAACATCGGATCCATGTTCAACAAGGGATTTGAGCTTTCAGTTACAAGCCATAACGTTACGAAGAAGGACTTTCAATGGACCACTACATTTAACATGTCTACATTGAAGAATGAAGTAACTTCCCTTGCACCTGGAGTTACTGAAATTGTTGGTACTACTTCTTCTTTGGAAACAACAAACCGTACCATGGTTGGTTACCCGATCGGGAACTTGTTTACAGTTGAAACCAGGGGTGTTGATCCGCAGACAGGAAGAAGAATCTTCGTGAACAAAGCCGGTAAGGAGATTCTTTATTCACACGAATCTCCCGCTGCCAGCAGATGGACTTACAGGGATGGAAGTGGAAATGCCCCTGCGGTTGCGTTGACCAGTGACGGGAAAATATCCGGTTCTCCTCTGCCAAAGATCTATGGTGGGATGGACAACAATCTTAATTACAAAAATTTTGATTTAGCTTTCAGTTTGACCTATGCACTTGATTTTAAATTGTACAACGGAACAAAAGCGGGATTGAGGGATCAGCGTTGGTGGAACAATTCATTGGAAGTCTATCAAACTGCATGGAAAAACCCGGGAGACATTACCAATATACCAAAGCCAGTTATGAATGACAACGTTTCCAACGGTTCTTCCATTCCAATGCTTGAGAATGTTGAGCGTGGCGACTATGTTAAAGTCAGGAATATATCTTTGGGATACACCTTTAAAAATATACCGGCATCTATTGGAATTGAAAGGATAAGGATCTATGCTCAGGTTTTCAATGCATTCGTATTTACCAAGTATACGGGATCTGACCCGGAGGTTTCTGCTAACGGGAATAGTAACCTTACTCCGGGCATAGACAGGAATTCGGCCCCTCAGGCAAGAAGCTATTCATTTGGGGCAAATATTTCATTTTAATCCTTAATACTTATAATGTCATGAGAAATATGATTAAAGCTACAATATGTTTGGTGTTTTTTGCACTTGTCGGATGCTCTACTGATATGCTTTCCCTCAGTCCAAAAACATCTTTGGGAGAATTGCAGGCATTCGACACGAAAGACCGGGTAGTCGGCCAAGTGAATGGAATGTACGCATCCATGAAAAGCGGTAACTTTCTTGGCGGAAGGTTTTATGTCTACAATGATGTACGGGCAGATAATTTTCTTCCCAAAAGCACCAATGGTGTAACCAATTACCAGACGTGGAACCATACTGTTATTACCTCAACAAATGAAGTTATGAACCTTTGGGGAGCGGTTTATGCAGCAGTCAATGCCATTAATATTTTTCTGGAAGGTTTGGATACCAACTGGAAAGCCGGTACGCTTACTGGTAAAATTACGGAAGCTGAATACAATCAGTACAAAAGTGAGGCGCTTACGCTTAGGGCGATTTGCTATTTTGATTTGTTGATGTTGTATGCGCAGCCATATAACAAAGACAATGGTGCAAGTCCTGGTGTTCCACTTAGATTAAAAGCCAACAAGACAGGTGAAGGGAATGATATGGCGAGAAGCAAAGTCTCGGAAGTATATACACAAATATTATCGGACCTCAACACAGCCGAGCCACTGGCCATCGATAAGTATGCGACTAGTTTGCTGAATACGACGCGGATCCACAAGAATTCAATCATTGCCTTCAAAACCCGTGTATATCTTCACATGAGTGATTTCGCAAAAGCCCAGACCGAGGCTGCAAAAATTGTTCCGGCAACTGCTCCTTTTGTCGCGGCCACAGGGGTCCCGATTGGACTTAATCCAACATTTGCAGGTATATGGGCATCTCCTTATACGACCAAGGAATCAGTTTTATCAATGCCATTTACAGATACGAACCTGCCAGGTACTCAGAATTCCCTTGCATGGTACAACAATCCCTCCTCAAATGAATCTTATTATTTGACAACCACTCCAGGAAGTACATTTGCCCAAATGGATGCTGCTGATGCCAGAAAAATGTTGTTTTCTACAGGAACTGTATCAGGGGCTACTGTCTACTTCTGTGGTAAATACCCAAGTTTCACAATCCAATCAGATTATGCCCCGGTGATACGGTATGCCGAGGTATTGCTCAATTATGCTGAAGCAATTGTCAGGGGTGGAAATGCAGTTACTCAAAAAGCTGTGGATTTGCTCAATGCTGTAAGGACCAGATCTTATCCTGCAGGAGCCTATACATTGGCAAGTTTCGCCAATGTCAAGTCCTTTCTGGATGCCATGTTGCTCGAAAGAAGTATGGAGTTTTTGGGTGAAGGGTTACGGAACATGGATTTGATGAGGACTTATTCTACTATTCCTGCCAAAAGTGGTACAGCCGCAGGTTCAGTCTCCGCCATTGCTCCGGGTTCACCTACCTATATTTGGCCAATTCCATCTAGTGAGCTGGATATAAATAAGTTAATGACTGGGAATTAGTTTTATGACGAATCTTCTTTATCAGGAAGTCGAAATTCGGAAGAAGATAAATGGTCATTACAGCCAATAATTACTAGACAATATTATTAGAGACTCCTGGTCAATTATTGATCAGGAGTCTTCTTTTAATGAAGAAAGAAGCATAAGCGGGAAAATCACTAGTCAGAGAAAAAAACCACAATTGTCCACCATTCAAACACCCAATCGTATCTGCTCTTTTCATTGGTCAGATTGTTACAATTCTGTCATTTCTTTGAACTTTTCTGTCAATCTCACGCTTTTCCCGATTTTGAGGTTTATCTTTTAGGTTATTTAACATATCTTCGCTTTTCTATGAAAATTTTAACAAGTAGACCTATTGTATAATAAGACTGAATCTTGTACAAATAGACCGAATACCTTAAAATTTATCTGACCCATTTTATTAACCTCAAAATTTTTTCCATGAAACAAATTTCTCTTTTGCTTGCTTTCCTCTGTTTGATCGGAACGCAACTGGTTTTTTCGCAGACACGGGAGATTTCGGGTTCTGTAATTTCCGGCGACGATGGGACTACCGTTCCTGGGGCATCAGTCGTTATCAAAGGCACAACAGTAGGCACCATTACCGATAAAGACGGGAAATTCTCCCTGAAGGCATCTAATGATGCAAAAGTATTGGTCGTTACTTTTGTGGGTATGACTCCCGTTGAAGTACCATTAACGTCAAAGAACTCATACAGCATTAAGTTGAGTATGCAGGCAGTCGCAGTTGATGAAGTTATGGTTGTCGCATACGGTTCAGTAAAAAAAGCCTCATTTACCGGATCAGCAGAAGTAGTTGGGAACAAAACAATTGAAAGGATTCAGACAGCTTCGGTTGCTAAAGCGCTCGAAGGTGCCGCCCCTGGTATTCAAGTAACTGGTGGAACAGGCCAGCCTGGTTCAAGCGCATCGGTCAGGATTAGAGGGATTGGTTCAGTAAATGCCTCCAGCAATCCACTCTATGTTGTTGACGGCGCTCCTTTCGATGGGAATCTTAACTCAATTAACAACAATGACATTGAATCGGTTACCGTATTAAAAGATGCCACTTCGGCAGCGCTCTATGGCGCCCGTGGTGCAAATGGAGTAATAATTATCACTACCAAAAAGGGAGGTAAGGGCAAATCCGTCGTTAATTTCAAATCAAGCGTTGGAGGTGTTTCCCGTGCAATTCCAGAATATGATATGGTCAATACCCAGGAGTATTACGAGCTTATGTGGGAAGGTTGGTACAATGCACTTGTTATTGCAAACAAAATGACACCGGCTGCAGCTGCAGCTATGGCAAGTGGAGGTACTTCCAGTGGAATCGTAGCGAAGCTTGGAGGATACAATAGCTATAATGTTGCGAATGATCAGTTGATTGGCCTAGATGGAAAGCTTAATCCAAGCGCAAAATTGATGTACTCTGATAATTGGAACCAACAATTGGCTCAGACTGGTGTTCGCCAGGATTACAACTTCTCAATCAATGGGGGTGATGATAAGGGTAGTTATTTTGCATCAGTTTCCTATCTTGATGAGCAGGGAATGGTAAAATGGTCAAATTACGATAGGTTAACAGCCCGTTTTGGGGTATCAAAACAGATAAAAAGATGGTTAAAATATGAAGGCTCTGTCTCAGGCTCATCAAGCAACCAGAATGGTTTCGTTGCCACCGGGACTGCTACCACTAACCCATTCTATTTTGGAAGGATGATGGCCCCAATTTATCCAATTTATCAGTACGATGCAGATGGTAAAATCATTAAGGATTCCGCCGGAAATCCGATATACGACATGGGTGGAGGTACAGGTGCCTACAAATGGGCAGGGCATACACGTGCTTATGCACCCAATTCCAACCTGATGGTAACACTTCCATTGGATGAAAGGTCAACAAAACTGAATACAATGTCAGCTAGGTCAAGTGTTGAGTTTTCGTTCCTTAAAAATTTTAAATTCAAAATCCTGGGCAATATGGATTTGGGGAATTATTTCTATACAACCTATCAAAACAATGTGTATGGGGATGCCCAGGCAGTTAAAGGTCGCTCAACAAAACAATATTTCAACTCAACTTCAACAACTTTGAACGAGGTGTTAACCTGGGCGAAAATAATTGGTGATCATGATATTTCATTGCTGGCAGGGCACGAAAACTATCAATACAAAGACTATAACGTTTCGGCTACACGAACTGGTTTTACAATTCCAACCACCGAACTGGTTGCCGCTTCAGTAGCCGAAGGTTCAACTTCTATTGCTAATAACTATTCATTGGAAGGCTATTTCTTTCAAGCCAACTATAATCTGAAGTCCAAATACTATTTATCAGGTTCATTTCGTACGGATGGATCTTCACGCTTCTTTGCAGATTCGCGTTGGGGATCATTTTGGTCTATTGGCGGTTCCTGGCGTGTGAAAGAAGAAAGCTTCATGAACAACTTGTCGATGGTTGACAATCTCAAATTGAAAGCGTCCTTTGGTCAGCAGGGGAATGACGATATAAACAACTATTATGGATGGCAAAGTTTGTATTCAATCAATGGCTATAACAATGGAACTTTGAATGGTGCAATCCATTCACAATTAGAAAACAAGACTCTGCAATGGGAAAAAAATGCAAACTTGAATGTTGGTTTGGAATTTGGTATTTTTAAGCGCGTCAGGGGAGAAATTGATTACTTTGTCCGCGAGTCCAAAAACTTGTTGTTTAGCGTTCCGCTACCGCAATCAACCGGTATTTCATCCAAATGGAGTAATATTGGAACCATGAAAAATAATGGCGTCGAAATACAACTCAGTGTTGATGTAGTGAAGATGAAAGATTTATTGTGGACGATCGACATAAATACCACTACTTACAAAAACAAAATTACGAAGATGCCTGTAGGTCCTGATGGAAAACCTCAGGAAATTGTTTCAGGTACAAAGAAATTGTCGGAAGGGCATTCCGTTTATGATTTCTGGTTGAGGGACAATGCTGGTGTTGATCCTACAGATGGAAGTATTTTATTCTACAAGGACATTAAGGATGCGGATGGCAATGTTACAGGCAAAGAAACAACTAAGGATCAGAATGCTGCCAGTTATTATTATGTTGGCAGTGCGATCCCCAAATGGTATGGTGGTGTAACAAATAACCTCAGCTATAAGGGTTTCGATCTTTCAGTTTTGGTTACTTACCAGGTTGGCGGTAAAATACTCGACTCAGGATGGGGAGGATTAATGCATCCAGGATCATTTGGCACAAATTGGTCCGCTGATATAAAGAACCGCTGGACAAAACCAGGCGACATTACAGATGTGCCTCGTTTGCAAAACAGCTATGCAGCTGCTACGGCTCAATCGTCCCGCTTCCTAACAGACGCAACATTTTTTTCTCTCAGGAATGTAACCCTGGGATATACTTTACCGAAGAAAATCTCAGATATGATTGATATTGAAAATATTAAGATTTTCGCAACAGGAGACAATTTGGGTATGAAGACCAAGCGCAAGGGAATTGATCCGCAACAATCTTTTGCCGGAACTACCGATTGGTCTTATGTTCCAAGCCGTGTTATAAGCGTTGGAGTTAATGTAACATTTTAATTAAATTGTACTATGAAAAAGATATATCTTATACTGCTTAGCGCATTCGTAATATTTCTTTCCGGATGTAAAAAAGAATATTTGGAAAGTATGCCAACGGCAAGCGTTGCCGAAGCCGACATGTTTTCAACTGTTGCCGGAGCAAACACCGCACTGAATGGGATGCACAGATCTACCTATTTGTTTTACGGTGCCCACGATAAATTTGGACAAAAGGCAATTGATCTCGCAGTTGATTTGTTGGGTGAAGATTTATTTCAAAGTGAAAGAGGGTATGGTTGGTTTGTTACTTGGTATCAATATTTGGATCATCGAAACATTAACTCAGCCAATTTGGAATATGTTTGGTCCTACTACTACGACTTAATCGATAATTCCAATGGAATCCTTGCCAATATTGATAAAGCGAAAGATTTGGCCTTAAATACGGACCTTGCCACCAATATAAAAGCTCAGGCCTTGGTTTACAGGGCATTCAGCCATTATCAACTTGTGCAGTTTTATGCATCAAGATATGTGCCCGGAGGCCCCAACTCTCAACTTGGTGTCCCTATTATGATTGCACAGACCCAGGAAGGAAAGGAGCGTGCAACTGTTGCCCAGGTATATACACAGATCCTTGCTGACCTTGATGCTGCAATTGCAGCTTTTGGGCAAACGGCAGCTGCGAGAGTGAACAAATCGCATATCAACATCAATGTTGCGAAGGGCATCAAAGCCCGTGTTGCCCTCACGATGGGGAACTGGGCTGTTGCAGAAACGATGGCCAACGAAGCCCGTACAGGTTTTGCTCTGACTACCAACTATGGAGGTGGATGGAATAAGTCGACGGATAGCGAATGGATCTGGGGTGCTCTGCTGATTGACGAGCAGCAAACCAGCTATGCTTCCTTCTTTTCTCATATAGATCCTGCCTTTGGTGGATATGCAACATTGGGAAATCATAAACTGGCCAGCACTGCAATTTATGATTTCATGTCGGCAACCGATGTCCGTAAATCGTTGTTCAAAACTACTTCAGGAAAACCGCGCGTAGGATGGAAATTTTCGGGAGCAGGAGGTTGGACCAACGATTATCTGTTTATGAAAGCAGGTGAGATGTACTTAATCGAAGCGGAAGCACAAGCCATGCAAGGCAAAGATGCGGCTGCGCAAACAACAATTTTCAACCTGGTTTCGAAAAGGGATCCTGCTTATGTGAAACCTACACTAACCGGGAATGCCCTGACACAGCATATCCTTATGCAGCGCCGTTGTGAACTGTGGGGTGATGGTTTCCGCTTCTTTGACCTTAAACGTCTTAACCTGGATCTTGACCGGCGCAATCTCGGCCATACCGCTTCCTTATGGGATGCTGCAAGTAATTTCCCGGCAGGCGATAAAAATTTCGTATTTCTGATTCCAAAACAGGAAATGGATTCAAATCCAAAGATGGTTCAAAATCCTTTATAATATGTATAAACCATACAAGGGTTGATTTACCCCGTTCTAAATAAAAAAA
>JBBIUJ010000102.1:0-12514 GCA_037440345.1 Prolixibacter sp. | reverse complement strand
CAATTTATCTGCCATCTCCGGTTTGGAGTCGTTCGAAGGATCGCCATTGGCAAAACGGTCAGGCATGATGAGGTAGAGCACATCTGAACTGTTGAACCCGGTCCGGTTGGCGGAACCTGCCTCACGCGCTTTCAGCTCATAAGAAAAAGTTTGCACCGCCTTGCCGTTGATCGTAAAATCGATGTTGAACTTTCCCGGTAGAGTGGTTGCATCAATTTTCAGGTTCAGGAACAGATAATTCGGATTTTCTACAGAAACAACAGATTCCAGCGTAACCCCCTGATAATTAATAGCAGGTTTGGTGAGAGAGATCTGCTCGCCATGAACCAGCAACTGCAGATCGTGGTTTTTAAACCCGACCCACCAAAAGGCAGGTTCCACACGCTCCAGCGCCGGTTTCAGCTTAGGCGCGGCTTGAATAATTAAGGAAAGGGTGAAAAAGAGTAATAGCAAGTAACCCTTCATGGTGAATTTACTTTTCATTCGAAAATAACTTGGTTAATATGTTGATAATTTGAACGTTCTCATGGAACTCACAGAAATAATTTTCATTCACTTTTGCGAGTTTTTGCTCATGTTCGTTTCATGTAATTGTAAATTAAGTTCTTTTTTATTTTGACCCTGCGCTGGAATTACCAGAACCGAACCATAAACAGAAATTTCAATTTTGTGGGCCGAATGGTTCTCGAAAACGATCTCATTCTTGTTTACCTCAATTTTGATGGTTGCATTCCTGAAATTGATCCGGAAGGAGTAACCCTCCCATTTATCAGGAAGCATCGGTGCGAAGTGCAAATGGTCATTGATCACCCTCATTCCTCCGAAGCCCTGAACAAAAGCCATCCAGGTGCCTCCCATGGAGGTGATGTGGCAACCATCCTCTGTATCGTTGTTGTAGTCGTCAAGATCCAGGCGCGAGGTCCGAAGGTAGAGCTCGTAGGCCTTTTTGGCATACCCTATTTTTGCTGCCAGGATGGTGTGAATACAGGGTGAAAGTGAGGATTCGTGAACTGTCAAAGGCTCATAGAAATCGAAATGTCTTTTAATGATTTCCGTGTCATATTGATTCTCAAAGAGGTACAAGCTTTGCAGGGTATCAGCCTGTTTGATGTAGGGGGAACGTAGAATCCTGTCCCACGACCAGTTTTGGTTGAGCGGCCTTTCACTTTTAGGCAGTTCGGATGCCGGTATCAGTTCTTTATCCAGAAAGCCGTCCTGCTGGAGGAAAATATCCCGGGAAACATCGTAGGCGAAATAAATTTTATCGACGATATCCCTCCATCGGGAAGTTTCTGTCTCCTCGTCGAAGTTCCATTTCGATTTGAGCTGCGAAAAGGCTTTTGGGTGCTCTTTCTTCAACATATCGATCACTTGAAGCGTATAACTGAGTGTCCATTGTGCAATCCGGTTGGTGTGGAAGTTGTTGCTGACGTTGTTTTCGTACTCGTTCGGACCGGTTACACCCAGCATCACAAATTTTTGTTTGTCTTCCGACCAGTTGACCCGCTGCGACCAGAACCGGGATATACCTAACAGCACCTCAAATCCTTTTGGCAAAAGGTAAGAATGATCGCCCGTATACCTGATGTAGTCGTAGATGGCGAATGCAATTGCGCCATTGCGGTGGATCTCTTCGAAGGTAATTTCCCACTCGTTGTGGCACTCTTCTCCGTTCATGGTGACCATGGGATAAAGGGCGGCGCCATTTTTAAACCCAAGCCGCTCTCCGTTCTCAATCGCTTTCTGAAGGTGTTTGTGCCGGTAGGAGAGCAGATTTTGTGCTATTTTTGAAGGGGCTGTGGCCAGGAAGAAAGGGATGCAATAGGCTTCTGTATCCCAATAGGTTGATCCTCCGTATTTCTCACCTGTGAATCCTTTGGGCCCAATATTGAGGCGTTCATCTTCGCCGGTATATGTTTGCTGCAACTGAAAGATATTGAAACGGATCCCCTGCTGTGCAGCGACATCCCCCTTGATCAGAATATCGCTTGTTTCCCACTTGGTACGCCATAAGTCTGCATGGTCCTGCAACAAACGGTCGTAACCCCTTTTGCAGGCAGTATTGAGATGATGAGCCGCAGTTTCATTGAGTTGATTCTTTGAACAATATTCTGAAGAGAGACAAACGCCGAATTTCTCGATCGTAAGTCGGTCGCCCTGCTCCAATGAAACAGTGACAATATTTGAAACATATTTTTGACGCTCCTCAAAATCAGCATGAAAACGGAGATTCTCTCCATTTTTCAATATTTTAAATTTCATGCCGGTACAAACCTGGAAGAGCGTTTTTCTCACTTCCGCAGTGATGTATCCTTCACCAAGCGCTACCGACTTGTTGACTTCATCCCAAAATTTCTCATCGTAGTTGGCGTCAGCATTGACAACATCAAAATCGATGAATGGTGAGATGGTCACCTTTTCATTAAAATTCAGGGCTTCGATGGTATATCTGATTGCACCGGTCTCGGAGTGGGCGATGCTTACAAACCGCTGGGTTGTCACTTTCACCTGTTTGCCATCGGATAATTCGGCGGTAAAAGAACGTTTTAGCAATCCGCTTAGCATATCGAGTTCGCGCCTGAATGACAACACTTTGCATTGATGAAGATCCAATACTTTGGTTCCGATCCGAATATCAATTCCAATCCAGTTTGCGGCATTCAGTACTTTGGCGAAGTATTCGGGATAACCGTTTTTCCACCATCCGACCCTTGTTTTGTCGGGGTAGTAAACTCCTGCCACGTAACTTCCCGGTAGGGTAAGACCGCTGTATCTCTCCTCGAAATTGGCCCGGTGCCCCATCCTCCCGTTTCCAAGGCTCATGAGGCTTTCGGTTATTTTATTGTGTTCGGGATGAAATCCATCTTCGATGATTTTCCATCCGTCATGTACGATGTAATCCTTCATTTGATTTCCTTTTAATGAATCTGATTAAGCTGTCAGCTATTAGCTTTTGGCTATTAGCGTCCGCTTCAATTGGAACTCATAACTCATATCTCATATGTTCCTATTGGTACCACTTGGATAATAGTTCGTAGTCTAATTTTTCAAAGCCTTGAATATAGTGGTCAGCAAGGGAGAGGTTTTCCGACGATCCTACTCCGATTACGTTCATCCTACCATTCAGGGCTGCTTCAATCCCTGCCTGAGCATCCTCGAAAACGAGGCACTCCGAGGGATGAACCTTTAACAGTTCTGCTCCTCTCAGAAAGACTTCCGGATCCGGTTTGGCGTTCGAAATTGAATTACCATCCACAATCACGTCAAATTTCCCTTTCAGGTGTATCCGTTCCAGAATCAAGGGTGCATTCTTACTTGCAGAGCCCAAGGCTATCAGGATGCCATTGCTTCTAAGATCTTCCAGAAATTCTGTCACTCCGGGAAGGATCTCCTCCTTGTTCATCTGTTTCACATATTCGAGGTAAAGCAGATTCTTTCTTTCGGCGAGGACCAGTTTTTCCTCCTCTGTTTTTGTAACCTTTCCGATTCCAAGAAGGATATCCAATGAGCGCATTCTGCTAACTCCTTTCAGCAATTCATTCTCCTTTTCAGTAAAATCAAAACCCAGCTCTGCCGCCATCTCTTTCCAAGCGATGAAGTGGTATTTGGCGGTATCGACGATCACACCATCCAGGTCAAAAAGGCAGGCTTTGATCTTCACTTTAAATTTCTTTGGAATATTTGTGTTCTTTGATAAAGAGGACTGAGATACCGGCAATAATCATGCAAATACCTGCAAGTCCAAGCATATATACGGCTTGCCCGCCCAACAGCGAGAAAAGCACTCCACCAAGCAGACCGGCAGTGATCTGGGGGATGGTGATGGTTGCATTGAAAATGCCCATATAGACGCCCATTTTATCTGCCGGGAGTGAAGCTGAAAGCATCGCATAGGGCATGGCCAGAATGGCGGCCCAGGCAATTCCAACTCCCACCATGGAGGCGATCAATACATATTGGTCCTTGATGAAGACGATAGACAGCAATCCCAACCCACCGACCACCAGTGCCGATAGGTATACCGGTTTGCGCCCGAAACGGGTCGCCAGACGTGCCATTACCAGGGAAAAAAGTGCGCCAAAGACGCTATAGGCCGCAAAAATAATACCGACCCAGTTCCCTGCTTCGTTGAATGCTGGTGATGTCGCATCTCCCGGTAGGGTATTCCAAACGTTTTGGGCTATGGCAGGAGTGGTATAGACCCACATCATGAAGAGTGAAAACCAGGAGAAAAACTGCACGAAAGCAAGTTGCATCATGGTTTTTGGGGTATCTTTTAATAAGGTAAGAAATGAGCTTTTTTTCTTCTCCTCATTTTTCAGATTGTTGTACAGGGCATGCTCCTCCGGAGTATATTCTTTTGTTGTAAAACTGGTCCAAAGGACACTTAACAGCAATGCACCTCCGCCAATGTAAAAGGACCAGATCACAGAGGAAGCAACCTTTTCACCCGGATTTGGTACATTGGAAACACCTAGCCAGGTAAGCAGGAAGGGTAGTATTGATCCAATAACTGCTCCCGCATTGATCAAAAATGCCTGCATCGAAAAACCGATGTTTCGCTGTTCTTCAGAAACCATGTCTCCTACCAGGGAACGGAATGGCTGCATGGTAACATTGAATGAGGTATCCATCAACAAAAGCATGGATGCACCAAAAAACAGGGGCGGAACAAGGTGGGCAAAGAATTCTGAATTTGGCATAAAAAACATAGCCAGGGCAGAGACGATTGCTCCCGCGAGAATAAAGGGGATTCGTCGTCCCAGCCTTGTCCAGGTTTTATCACTGGAAAGTCCAATGATCGGCTGAACAATCAATCCGGCAAGCGGTGCGGCCAGCCAGAAGTAGCTTAGATGACCAACGTCAGAACCAAGGGCGGAAAGGATCCTGCTGGTATTTCCGTTTTGAAGGGAATACCCGATTTGTACCCCCATGAATCCGAAACTCATGTTCCAGATTTGCCAAAACGAGAGCATTGGTTTTTTTGCCATAGCAATGAATTGTTTGTAAAATCAAAGAAATTATCGATAAACAGTCCACAGAATTGAACTGATTCAACAGATAAATCCCTTGATCAATTGGATTAACAAAAGATCATGGTACGAAATGGAAGTAATAAAAAGGGGGTATCAAGTCCGAACGGACAAGATTTAGAAAAGGACTAAACAAATGATTTTCGATACAAACGTATAAAAAGAATTAATAAAAAAACAATTTTTCAATTTTTTTTACAAAATCAGTGTTTTCAACTTTTTCTTTTGGTCGACTCGCGAAGTACCAGGTGAGTATCGATATAATGGGTTTTGTGTTTACCTTCGACTGGGGCCTCAATCCTTTGAAGCAGCAGTTTCGCGGCCTCGACTCCCATTTCGTATCCATGCTGATCAACTGAACTCAGAGTTGGGGTAGTAATGTCGGAGAAGAAGCCTGCAGAGAATCCGATGATGGCCACCTTTTGAGGAACGGCTATTGACATGCGTTGAAGGGTTTTCATGGCGCCTACTGCCGTCATGTCGTTCACGGCAAAGATGGCCTCCGGGGGTGTGGGCAGGTGCATCAGGTTTCTGGTAGCATCTCCGGCCAGCTCAAATGAGTCGGCTACGATGACCCAATCCTCCCGGTAGGGAATTCCATGGTCTTCAAGAGCTTTTTTGTACCCGGCCAGTCTTTGAATGCCAATTCCCAGTGTTTGGGGTGCGGCCAGGTGGGCAATGCGCTTGCATCCTGTTTCAATCAGATGTGTGGTAGCGTTGTAGGCTGCCTTGCAATCGTCGATGATTACTTTATCGACATCCAGTTCTTCGGGAGCCCTATCGAAGAAAACGAGTGGTATACCATTCTCTTCAAGGTAGAGCAGATGAGCAAAGTCGTGCGTTTCCTTGGAAATAGAAACGAGAGCCCCTTCCACCCTATTTGAGTCGAGCGCCTGGGCATTGATGATTTCGCGCGTATACATTTCGTTCGACTGGCATACCATTACATTGTAACCGGCATCATATGCAACATCTTCTATGCCACTATGACGGAAGAGAAAAAAAAAGTGAACCACTTCAGGGACAATGACTCCAATGGTATTTGTTCTGCTATTTTTCAGGGAGAGGGCAACAGCATTGGGTTTGTATCTTAGCTTAGCTGCCAGATCATTGACTGCATTTTTGGTCTCCCTGCTAATATCGGGATGATCCTTTAACGCTCTTGAAACCGTAGAAGCGGAGATATTGAGTGCTTTAGCGATGTCTTTGATCGTGATCGGACTACTCATGTAAGACTATGTTAGTTGGGTCATTAATAAGTTGCAAGTTAATCAATTTTCAACATTTTGCCAAGTCGCCCGGTAAGACCCGGTCCGAATCTTAAAAAAACGTAACAAAAAATAAAACATGTTGTAAAACATATTCGATGCAAACGTAACCGCAATCGATTGCGAAACATTTTTTTCGAAACGAACAAAAATGATAGATTAAATGAATGTTAAATTATATTTATTTGCGGTCAGAAATGGTTTTAGAAAGGGTCTTGGGCACTAAACAAATTGATTTTCAACGTTCTTATTTTTAATTCTATAATGATGCTTTCAGCATTAAATTCTTCAACCATGATTTATGAACCTATAATTTGATTCACATGAAATTTGAATTAGCAAAGATGAAGATGCTTTGGTTTCTCCTTTTCGCAGTGTTTACACTACCTGCATTTGCTCAGGAGAAATCAATATCCGGAACTGTTTCCGACGCTTCTACCAAAGAGCCTTTGGTTGGTGTGACCATTCAGGTCGCAGGTACAACCACCGGGGCCGCAACAGATTTTGACGGCAAATTTACCCTGAAGGTTAGTCCCGGCCAGAAACTGGTTATCTCTTTTGTCGGGTACGTAACGCAAACAATCATTGCAGGACAACAGACTGCCTTCAAGATCGCCCTCGCCCCGCAGACCCAGGGATTGGACGAAGTTGTTGTGATTGGTTACGGTACAGTCAAGAAAAATGATGCAACGGGTGCTGTCAGTACAGTAAGTTCCAAGGATTTCGTTAAAGGTGGGCTCACCTCACCTCAGGATTTGATCGTTGGTAAGAGCGCCGGAACTGTAATTACCTCTTCCGGTGGTGCACCTGGAGCCGGCTCAACTATCCGCATCAGGGGAGGCTCCTCTATGTCGGCAAGCAACGATCCGTTGATTATCATCGATGGATTTCCTGTTAGTAACTCCGGAATATCCGGCTTGGCAAATCCATTGTCGACCATCAATCCAAATGACATTGAAACTTTCACTGTTTTGAAAGATGCTTCTGCTACCGCGATATATGGTTCCAGGGCTTCCAATGGTGTTATATTAATTACAACCAAAAAGGGAACAGCGGGCAAGCCATTGAAAATTGAATACAACGGCACTTTCTCTGCCAATACCATCCCTGCTTATATGGATGTAATGTCGGGCGACGAGTTAAGGGCCATGGCACTTGATCTCGCATCGAAGAGTGCGGTTGGATTGAACATGGGTTCTCTGAGACGCTTAGGCAGTCAGAATACCAATTGGCAAAAAGAGATTTATCAAACAGCGCTTGCCCATGACCATAACATCAGTCTGAGCGGCGGAGTCAAAACGATGCCGTACCGGGCATCTTTAGGTTACACGAGTCAAAACGGTATCCTTAAGACAACCAATATGGAGCGTTCCACACTTGCAGTTGGACTTGATCCTTCATTTTTAGACAACCAGCTCAAAGTCAGTTTCAATGTAAAAGGGAGCTATACCAAACAAAACTTTGGTGACCAGGGAGCTGTTGGTTCAGCAGTTTTCTATGATCCTACTCAACCCGTCATGAACGGTAACACTAAATTTGGCGGATACAATACCTGGATCAATCTTTCGGATGTACTGCCTGATGGTTCAATGGATCCAAACGGTAGCCCTAATCCGATTGGTGTTTCCAATCCCGTTGCAATGCTGAATCAAACGGATAACAGGTCGACCGTAAAACGTGTATTGGGGAATATCCAGGTTGATTATAGGTTCCCTTTCTTGCCTGATCTTAGGGCCAATGTGAACGCCGGATACGACTATTTTACCACTACCGGACATAACAATGCTCCAAATGACGCGGCGTTTACGTTCAGAAATGGCATTGGAAGAATCAATACCTATTCCCAGACCGGAAAAACCAAGTTGTTAGACTTCTACTTAAATTATGTCAAGGATATTAAGTCGGCCAAGAGCAAAATTGATGCTACGGTAGGATATTCATGGCAGCACTTCTACAAGGATGGCACCTCTTTCTCAAGCAATGGCGATGGCACCCAGATTTCAGATAACAATTCAACATTTATCAATGAAAACTATCTGATATCCTTCTTCGGCCGTTTGAATTATACCTTTATGGAGCGTTATCTTTTGACTGTCACTGTTCGCGACGACGGTTCTTCACGGTTCTCATCTGCAAACAGGTGGGGTATCTTCCCGGCTGCTGCGCTTGCATGGAAAATTAAGGATGAATCGTTCCTTAAAAATGTAAATGCAGTGTCCGACCTAAAACTGAGATTGGGATGGGGTATTACCGGTCAACAGGATATTGGTAATGATTTCCCATATCTGCCTGTTTATCGCGGAAGTACCGCAACTGCCCAATATCAGTTTGGTAACACATTTTACAACACCTTACGTCCGAATCCATACGATGCGAACATCAAATGGGAGCAAACAGCCACATACAACCTCGGACTGGACTTCGGATTCCTGAAGAACAGGCTTACCGGATCAATCGATGCTTACAAGCGCGAAACCAAAGACTTGCTGAACTTCATCCCTATTGCTGCCGGCAGTAACTTTTCAAACTTCCTGACAACAAACGTCGGTAACCTTGAAAACAAGGGTATTGAGCTTTCATTGAATGGCCAGGTTATTGCCTCCAAAGATTTGAACTGGAACCTTGGACTTAATGTCGCTTACAATCAAAACAAGATTACCAAGCTGACCAAAACTGACGACCCGAACTATCCTGGCGTAGATGTTGGTCTTATTGGTGGTGGCGTTGGTAACTTCATTCAGAATCAGAGTGTCGGATTTCCATCCAACTCCTTCTTTGTATTCCAGCAGGTTTATGGTTCCAACGGCATGCCTATTGAAGGCCTTTATGTTGATCGTACAGGCAGCGGCGGTACTGTTACCAGCAACAACCTGAACAAATACCATTACAAGAAGCCTGCTCCGGATTATACTCTTGGAATCAGCTCCAGACTGGCCTACAAGCAGGTTGACTTCTCTTTCTCAGGCAGGGCAAACATCGGAAACTATGCATACAACAACGTTGCTTCCGGAGCGCTTTATTCTACTGTCTACAATCAATCAGGTTTCTTTAACAACATACCCAAGCAGGTCAACAACGCCAAATTTACCAACACCCAGTACTTCTCTGATTTTTACGTAGAGAATGCTTCTTTCTTTAGAATGGATAACATGAGTGTCGGATACAATTTCGAGAAATTCTACAGAGCAAGGTTAAGCTTGACGGTACAGAATGCCTTTATCATCACCAAATACAAAGGGCTTGATCCTGAGGTTAATGGTGGTATCGACAATAATTTTTATCCCCGTCCGAGAGTTTATGTACTTGGCGTAAACCTTACATTCTAACTTTATTAAGAATACGACATGAAAAGTTATAAAATTAAATCAATAGCTGTACTCTTTGCCGCACTGATGGTAACCTCCTGCGTCAAAGACTTGAATCTTACGCCGAAAGATCCGAATATTGTGACCTCCCTGACAGTTTACAGTACTCCTGCGGCGTACAAAGAAGGACTGGCAAAGCTTTATGCAACATTTGCTCTTAGCGGCCAGCAGGGACCTTCAGGCCAGGCAGATATTGCCGGAATCGATGAAGGATTCTCCAATTACCTCCGCCAATACTGGAATGCTCAGGAATTATCAACAGACGAGGCAGTAATGGCTTGGAATGATGCTTCAATCAAAGACTTTCACTGGCAAACATGGGCACCCAACGATGTGTTTATTGCAGCAATATATTCACGCATCATGTATACAGTTGCACTTAGCAACGAGTTCATCCGGGCTACCTCAACCAGTACCGATGCTGATATCATGAAATATGCTGCCGAAGCAAGATTCCTTCGTGCTCTGGCTTATTCTCATGCCATCGACCTGTTCGGCAATCCTCCGTTTGTTACTGAGGCTGATTCTCCGGGGGCTTTCTTCCCGAAGCAGACTACCCGCGCGGCATTGTTTACCTACATCGAAACTGAACTCAAGGCCATTGAGAATCTTCTCGGGGCTCCGAAATTTGAATATGGCCGCGCCGATCAGGCTGCTGCATGGACGCTGTTGGCAAAACTTTATCTGAACGCCAAAACTTATATTGGTCAGGATAAAAATGCCGAATGTGTTACTTATTGCAATAAAGTGATCGCTGCCGGTTATACGTTGAACCCAAAATATGCCAATAACTTCACGGCAGACAATAATCTCAGCCCGGAAATGATTTTCCCGATTACCAACGATGGCCAGCACACCCAATCTTATGGTGGAATGACCTATCTCATCCATGCCCAGATTGGTGGTTCAATGTCTCCTGCCAAATTTGGTGTTGGCGGTGGCTGGGGTGGTATCCGTACCACAAAAGCCCTTGTAAACAAATTTCCTGATGTGACTGGCACAGCCGACAAACGCGCCATGTTCTGGACAGATGGCCAAAAACTGGAAATTACGGATATTGGTCAGTTTACAGACGGATATGCCATTACGAAGTATTCAAACCTTACTTCAACTGGCGCTGCCGCTCCGCATGCACATCCCGACTTTGTCGATACCGATTACCCAATGTTCCGCCTTGCCGATGTTTACCTGATGTACGCCGAAGCAACGTTGAGAGGTGGTTCTACGGGCAATGCTACAACAGCTTTGGGTTATGTTAATGCGCTCCGCACAAGAGCATATGGCAACGCCAACGGCAATATTACTTCTGCCCAGCTTACTCTGGATTTCATTCTTGATGAGCGTTCACGTGAGTTGTACTGGGAAGGTACCCGTCGTACGGACCTGATCCGTTATGCCAAATTTACAGGTGGAGCCTACTTATGGCCATGGAAAGGTAAAGTTGCAGCAGGAACCTCAACAGAGACCTTCCGTGATCTGTATCCTATCCCTTCAAACGACCTGGGAGCAAATCCAACATTAAAACAAAACACTGGTTATTAATTAAACCGTTAAATTTTTGAGCAATGAATAAAAAATTATTTATATATCTGACTCTCATTGGGTTGACCGGATTTTTGTTTTCTTGCGAGAAGGAAGGAACAAAAGCTGTTTTGATGGACAACCCGATTGCACCAACAATCTCAAGTGTTCCCAATTTGACTCTAAAAAGGGCCAATGGAGTAAATATGCTTGAATTTGTTGGTACTCCTGTAGATCCAGGATTCCAGGCCTCAGCTACCTATTATTTGGAGGCATGTGCCAAGGGTACCAATTTTGCTGATCCTACCGCAATTCTAAGTGACAAACAAGATCTATCAATGAAAATCACGGTAGCTGATCTTGACGGAATTTTGCTGAAAAAATTTCCAGCCGATCAGGTATCGTCACTTGATTTCCGTATCAGATCTGTCCTGTCTCTGAGTAGCGGCAGTGGTTCGTATGTTTACAGTTCTCCCGTTAAAAGTGCGGATGTAACACTTTACGGTCCTCCAACTCTTTCATTTACCTCTGCTGGTAAATTGCAGGGCGTCGTCTCAGCAGCAGATAATAAGGTTTATGTTGGCTGGATATACACGGATGGTACGGGAATTCAGTTTACCAACAATGATGATGGCAAGAAATACGGAGGTGTGCTTGCTACAGGGGCTGTATCTGTTGACCTGACCGAAAATGGTCCTGCCATCAAGCTTGATGCAGGGGCATACAACATGACAGTTGATATTAATACCGGTAAAATGAAACTTACCTTTGCTGATGTAACAATTGGAATCATCGGCGATGCAGTAGGTGGTTGGGACAATGACACAAAAATGGCCTACAATTTTACTGACCATACCTGGAATGTAACAAAAACCGTTACAGCTGGAGGAATCAAATTCCGGACGCACAATGCATGGGACAAAGTTAATGTTGGTTACAATCCAGCCGGTCATGACCTTAACAATTTGTACCAGAATGATGGAAAAACTGACAGCCAGGATATCAAGGATGTTGCTCCTGGTAAGTATAACATTAAACTATACCTGGAAACAACACCGATGAAGGTAGTCTTTACTCCAACCAATTGAACCGTTTAAAATAGATTCAAATGAAAAGAAAAACGTTAAATAGAATATTGGGCATCATGGTAATTGCAGCCATTGTTTTCGCTGCATGTACCAAGGAAACATCTAATTTAAGGTTACCTGCAACGATGGCTACCTCCCAGACACTGAACATCAAATCTGATGCTGCAACAGTTGTTGGATTTGTTGTTGCTCAAGGCGAAGGCTTAATTGAGAAGGGGATTTGCTACAATACGGCACCG
>JBBIUJ010000101.1:0-12572 GCA_037440345.1 Prolixibacter sp. | reverse complement strand
ATCCAGACACTGATCCTGGACGAGGCCGACCGGATGCTCGACATGGGCTTTTTCGACGACATCATGCGGATCGTGAGTGAACTGCCGGTCGAAAGGCAGACGCTACTATTTTCGGCAACCATGCCACCCAAAATCCGGCAGATGGCCGGGATGATCCTGAAAAATCCCGAACAGATCAACATCGCCATCTCAAAGCCTGCCGAAAACATCATCCAGGCTGCCTACATGGTCTATGAGGGTCAAAAAGTGCCTTTGTTAAAAGAGTTGCTAAAGGGAAAGACAGACTATAAAAGTGTCTTGATATTCACCTCCCGCAAGGCCAATGTCAACGGACTTGTCCGCGAGCTTCGCCGGATGGGCTTCTCTGCCGACGGCATGCTTTCGGATCTTGAGCAGAAGGAGCGGGAAGAGGTAATGCTCCGTTTCCGTAACCGGGAGACCCAGATTCTGGTTGCCACCGATATTGTATCCCGAGGGATCGATATCGACAGCCTTGACCTGGTGATGAACTACGATGTGCCGCGCGATCCGGAAGATTACGTCCACCGTATTGGTCGTACGGCCCGTGCTTCCCAGTCGGGCGTGGCCATTACGCTGATCTCCGATAATGACATGCACGATTTCAGGAAAATTGAAGAACTGATCGAACGGGATATCATCAAAATTCCGCTGCCTGCGGGTATGGGCACCGGTCCGGAATACAATCCCTCTATCCGGAGAAAGATGGCGCCCAGGTCATCGGGTGGTGGCGGAAGGGGCGGTGACAGAAGGACGCCCTCCAGGAAGGATTTCCGGCACAGGGACAGGGGAAATCACCAGGGCCATAAGAAGGCGGGGGAGTAAGGACCGGGAGACAAGGAGACTTAGGGACTGGCTGAAAGGAGGGGGAGAGTGGGAGAGTGGCCGACCAATTCAGCAGCAATTGCCCACTGTGAAAAAATCAGAGAACCTTCGTTTATTTTTTTGAATTCCCGTATCTTTGTACAAATGGCTGCATCATGGGAACCGTTGAACAGAATGATATTAGGGCTGAATACTACAATGAGGCTATCCGCTACATGGATAATGCCAAAGAAGCATTGAAAAGGGCAGGCAAGGAGGACGATATTTACCAGGATGAAAAATATGTCAAAACTGCCTGTGGAATCGCTTATTGCGCTGTGTTAAAAGCGCTGGACGGTTATTTGTTGCTGAAAGATGTCAAAGTTCCCAGGAGAAGAAAATCAATTGTATTTTACCGGGACAATATTTCGAAAATTGACCGTAAGCTGATGGCTTATTTGAATAATACCTATACAATATTGCACCTGGACGGGTATTATGATGGCATTGTTTATGTTGATACCATTAGCGCAGGCTTCAAGTCCGCTTACTTTATCATTGACAAGATCAAACCTGCGGCATAGATTGAGTAGGAGGTATGGTACAGATTGCTTCCCGCTGGTGCCTCGCGGTCGCAATGACGGATCTTTTTTTGGATGTGAGGGTATAGGGAAGGAGGCGGGCTGTGATTCTGTTATTATCAAAAAGTAATGATCCGCCTCCTTCCCTATACCCTCACAAAATCAACAGTACACCGTCATTGCGAGGAGGAACGACGAAGCAATCTATTAATAATCAAACAAATGTAAGGTCTGTCATTGCTAGCGAAGCAATCTCATGATCTCAACTCCAATCTTTCTACTTGATCTTGTTCACGTCAACAACTACATGTTTGATCGACTCATTCCTGCTCCCGACAGAGTATGAGTAAGAGATGTGGATAAGCCCGTCGTTGGTTTGGATCAGGCAGGGATAGGAGAAGCTGGCCTTGCGATCGGGAGAGTATTCGATCACCTCTTTTTTGTACCATGTCTTCCCCTCATCATCAGAGAGGTAGAGCGAAAGCCTGTACCGGCCATCGTTGATGTCATTCCCGAAATAGAGCCATTTTCCGTTTTTCATGGCGTAGATTTCAACACTCGCTTCATTGGGAATATCTGTTTTTCTTGCAGCCGACCACGACTCCCCCTGATCATTGGAGGTGCTTACCTGTACCCGCGCCGGGGCATCCCCGCTGTCGCGCATATAGGCCACAATTTCGCCGCTTTTCCTGATGGCCAGGGCTGGCTGGATCGGTCCGCGACCAACAATGGGAAGGCTGGGGCGCCAGGTTGCGCCATTGTCGTCCGAGATGGCCACCATCGACATGTTCAGTCCGTCGGAGTAGAGCGGCAGCAGAATCCTTCCGCTTGCCAGGGTGACAGGCTGAATACGGGTCATCCAGCCAAAGCTGCGCTTCATCTTGTCCTTGCTGGCCTCAATGATCATATCGTCGTATTTGGGGGCATAGGCTGCCCAACCGTCGTGCGCATCACCCAACTCCTTGAGCCTTTTGGTAACTTCAGCGGCAAAATTGTCGTCCGGTTTCATGAGGATATCATCCTGCCAATCCCAAACAGGGGCCCCTTCATTCATAAATTTCGTTGAGGTGCGAAAGCGAAGAACGGAGTACTGCCACTGGTTCGCCTGGACTGCCACCCAAAAAAGGAAGAGTTTTCCCTCTTTGGTGATGTAAAGAACCGGATTGCAATCCGGGATCCCTTTGGTATCGGCCATCAAAAATGGGGTAGCCCAGGTGCTAGTCCCTTTTTTCTGCCGCGAGCCCATCACGCTGACATCGTCGGCGTTACGCTCCCCATTTCCCTGGAACCAGCAGGAGAGCAGGTCGCCGTTGGGAAGCTGCACGATGGAGCTGCCATGGGTGTGTTCGGGTTGGAAGGGGAACATGATCTCCTGCTGCACAATGGCTTTGGAGGTCTCGGTGTTTTGTGCCTGAATGCCACTGAAACCCAACAGCAGCAAGCCGGACATAAATAATTTTTTGAACATCTGGTAATTTATTAGTAGTTGTAGAATTCGGCGTGAAGGTAAGGATTGATTTGGAAAGTTGAAATCATTCCCCAAAATTTTATAACTCATAAACTACCGTGAAGCCTAAACACGAAAAGATGTTCTCTTATAACAGCAATTACTTCGGGTTACTTTGTGTTTTCCTTTGTGCCCTTAGTGTTTAAATTTTCACCACAAAGGTCACGAAGCGATGCACAAAGGGCACAAAGAATTGGATGATGTTTATTTTACCGGCTGCTCGTGGGTCTCCAGGCCAAACAAATCGAATGGTTTTTTGCTGAGGTTATCCTTGAAAAGCGCAATGGTAAGGATGATGAAAGCGGCAAATGCCAGAACGATCAGTATCTGGGTCCGGGAGGTCTTCTGAATGGGCTGTCTGTCCTTTAGTTCACAAACTTCACCCGGACAATATTGCGCCTTTTCTTTGTAAACCAGGGAGTAAAATTTACATCCCAGGCAGATACCGAATGCCGATTCGAAGAAGAGGAAGATCAGGCATATCAGGCAGATAAGTCCGGTGATGGGACTGTAGGAGTTAACCACCACCAGCAGAATAAACATGGTCAATGCCAGGATGATACCGATGATCCAGGCGAATTTTTTCTGTTTGGCGCCAACATATTCAGGGGTCTGGTTTCGGACAATCAGCCGGCCGATAATTAATGAGGGGGCAAACCTGGGACTCACCAGCACCCGGATCAGAATGTCCGTCAGGAAGATAATCACCGCATACTTGAGTGGTGTAAAATTGCCTTTTGTAACAACCGTAACGATGGTGGTAAACATCATCAGGAACAGGATACCGGCCGCGGCCCTGATTTCGCGCTCGTTCAAAACAGGGATGTTGTATCCCGGAACATCCTCGCCGAATTTGATTACATTATTCATCTTGTTTTATTTAGTTGGATACTATTACGAGTTGATAGTAGCGAGGTTACAAAAATGTCAGAATCAGAATTATTAAAATTGAAGAATTAACAGAATGAACGGACGAGGTTACAACAAGTTGGGGTCCTTTGTTGCCAGTAGTTTCTTTATTAGGCGATTTCCAATCCTGTATTTTTTACCAAATCAATCAATGGCGAACTATCATTATTGTAAAAACGAGTTTTACCAACCAAGTAGGGTTCAATTTTTGAATTGACTTTTTGTGTCAAGCTCCAAATTTTGCCAGCTAAATAATCATCGTTTTCATTATCCATAACAATCATTAAATCAATATCGCTATCGTTTGTCGCTGTGTTTGACAAATAGCTGCCATATAAAAACGCTTTATCTACTGATATACCTTCGGCTCGCAATAAATAAATATATCTTTTTAAAATATCTATAACTTCATTTTTAGCCATTGCAATAAGTTTTTTGTCTTATCATAATACTCGTTAACTCGAATCAAATCGGGAAGAACCGGATTATAATCAGGATAACGTCCTTGTAACTGATATTTCATTAAAATCCCCAAGAATATCAGTGTATCATTATCGTATGATAAACCTGCATTTTCTGATAAATAGATCAAATTGTGAGATCGAGGGGCAACTTCGCCTGTTGTTTTAACATAATGAGCCTTAATTGCTTTCTCTATCACTAAATGACAAAAAAACAAACCGTGTAGAATTCTTTTTTCTTTAATCAACAAATCTGCACTAAGAATATCATCCTCAGCACAGGTAATCCAATAATCGATCTGTTTTTGTACATTAATCATTAATCTCGTTGATTTTTAACACCCAAATTTACGTAAAATCTTTACACTCAAAATTTAAACATTATTGTCAATTATATAAACTTGCGAAAGGTTCATTTTCAAGCTAATCTGTTGTCTTGCAGTGGTCTTTCCCTGAATATTGCCTAATACAAATGCAGCCTTTGGCGTCAATTGTAGGGGCACAGATTATGCAATTGCACCAGCGAGGGCAATTTTCTGGAACTACCTGACATTGGATTGATGCGATTGTATGACGCTCCAATTGCCATCGATCTTTTTATAAACAAAAGACCAAAAGAATTTTACGGAAAATGATTTGCCTGAATTCAGATCGATGGTTGAGTTACCATAAGCGGTCAAAAGGACAATGTTATCCGATAAAACAGTTATTTTCTCTTTTTGAATTGTCATGGTTTGTCTGGCTACACCCTGGGATCTGTCTTTGAAAATGTTGATCAGTGAATCATACCGCATAAAATAGGAGTCATTGGCAATAAACCCTGCATGATACCGGTCATCAACCCCCTTGCTTATTCTGTCATAATCAATGGCCTCAGCCGCCTTTATACTGGTATGAAAGAGAGAGTCAACCTCGTTCTCAATTTTTAATTTTTGCCGGTTTGTGATGTTTTGACCGGTTGAAAGCTCTATAAATCCTAACAAAAGGAAACCTGTCAACAAAATAGCAAGTGCTTTTTTCATAATCCTTTGTTCTTAAATTAAACCTAAACTGTATGGATCAAAATGACATTCCCTCCGATGCCGTAGTTTTGTAATCCACAGCCAGTAGGGTAGGATTCTGTAAAGTTATATTTTAACAATGGTGCATCAGATGTGCTCCCTAGTTTTTATTCTCCATTTTCTTTAAAATTTCCCTTAACAGGTCGTTGTGTTCTTGCTTTAAAGAGATAAACTTATTAACCCAGGTGTAAATAAAGTAAAACAGGCAAAAAATTAGCGCCAGATAGAAAATGAAAATAACGATTGGAAAGAAAAAAAAGTTGTGCATAATGGAAGGTTTTAGTGTAAGTGATAATTGAGATATGTATGTTTTAATCAACTTAATAAACAGGCTATTATGGTTGGAAAATATGAGGTGGATTAACCCAGAGTTACAAGATTGGTCGTGCCGATGGCACTGGCGAACTAATAATTTGAAGCAACAAACTTCTGACTGGTTGTACTTTAAAATTCTGTTAATTCTATAATTCTGGCCAATTCTGCTTCAGACTACATTTTTATTTCAGCAAAAACACCTTTCTCAACTCTTCCACCTGCTCATCGTTGATCGGGTTCAGGCTTCCCAGCGAGTTGGACATGATCAGTGATTTGGCGCTGAATTCGGCCACTTCGAGGCGGTCGAAGGTGCCAAGGAGCTTGTCGCCCGTTACCAGTACCGAGTCATTTTCGATGATAACTGCCGGGGTGTTTTCGGAAAGGATGTTGAGGATCACTTCGGAGCCGGCAAAATGGGAGCCAAATGGCACATTCGGCACATCTTGCAGGAAGATCCAGCTTTCGGGGATGGTGCGCACATCGAACTTTTTGGCCGTCACGCTGTAGGTCATCAGGTAGGGGGTCTGGGTGAGGATGATGGAGTTGATGTGCGGATAGCGACGGTAGATCTCCTGGTGCAGCCAGGTAGCCCTGCTGGGAATCTTTCCTGTTTCGCGTTTTCCGTTCCTGATCTGGACAATGTCTTCGATCTGGATGTCCCAGCGCGATTCCCCGGTAGGAGTGATCAGGAAGTCGTTGCCTTTCCAACGTACAGAGACGGTGCCGTAAGAGCTGATCATCAGTCCCTGGCTGCAGGCGCGGTGCACAATCCTGACGATCTCTTCGCGGATGGCGCGCTCTTCGGATGGGTGTTCCACCTCTTTCATTTCGGGCAGGAGATGCGGGATCTGAGCTTCGAACTCCTCAATCTGCGCATCGGTGAGATAGTTGGGGGCGCCGATCATGTTACCATAAAGAATGGTACGCCCACAGAATTCGAGCGTCTCGAACCGCTGAAAGGCATCCTTCAGATCGGTTCCACCCACCACGGTGCCATGGTTTTCCATGATGACCGCTTCGAACCCTTTCTTAAACTCATCGGCGATCACTTTGCCCAGTCCGGCGCTGCCTGGCAACTGGTAGGGGGCATATCCGATGCCCCCGCAGATATGCTTCGCTTGGGGGATCACATTGGTGTTTGGTATTTGCCGTACGATGCTGAAGGAGACCAGCGCCGGCGGATGGGCATGGATGATGGCCTTGATGTCGGGACGACATTCATAAATCGCCTTATGGAAGGGATATTCAGACGAGGGTTTGTGCCGCCCTTCGATGGCGCCGTTCTTCCTTATCACCATGATGTCGGAGGGGCGGAGCGAGCCCTTGTCGATGGCCGAGGGGGTGACCCAGATGTCGCCGTTGTCGTCGATGATGGAGACATTGCCGCCGGAAGTGGTGGTGAGTCCGCTTTTGTATATTTTATCGATGACCATGGTGATCTGGTCGCGGGGGTGCATGAGGGCGGTGTCGAGTTTTTTCATGGGAGTATCGTATCGTAAAGGGACTAAGTTATGAAAAGTTTTTGTAGATGGACAGTTTGCTTCGTTCCCGATTTTACATCGGGAACGAAGCAATCCCAAGCCTTACCACAGATGTCTACTGTTGCTCCATGTATTTAACCAACCCTACCACAGCGTCCAAATCTTCAATGTCTACTTTATTCTCCTTTACATATTTTTTGAATTGGTCTGATTTTTCGCTGAATAGCTTTGATAACTGTCTCAAATTTACAAACATAGTCAACTTGTCATCTCTTTTCATAAAATAGTTGGTATAGGGTTTGGTGGTATAGCCATCGGGCAATTTCAGCTGGTAAGCCTGTCCTCCTGAGATTAAAGAGGAGTAGGAGGTTGTTGAAGATGTTTGGGAGGTCCCTCCATAAGCGGCAGGCTTACCAGGATCGACAACACTACATTTGTGCGCAGCGTAAAGTTCGATTTTGTTGTGGTAGATCAGCTCTACAAATTTATCATTCATTGGGAAAAACTTCCGATCCTCGATGTAAACTGTATCAATGTCCTCCGGTCTGGCGATGGCCATTTTCTTTCCATTGGTGTCGAAAATCATCTCTTCCGTAAGGGAGTTGTAATTGAGCATCGTCGGATTCTTTGCTCCACTCTTCAGCAATACGGTCCCTTTTATAAATTCAGGAAAGATGTAGTGGGAAAGTTCTACCTTATGGCTCTGGCTTTGACCGAAGGAGGCGATCAGGCATAAAATCAGCGAGGAGAGGATCGTTCTCATGTTGCAAGGTATTTGAAGGAATAAATATCGGAATAATTAATTGATGCCACGGTTGTGGTATATAAAAATATTACACAGAGTTTCACAGAGGAATCACAGAGTTACACGGAGTGAAAATGCATTTTCTCTGTGTAACTCTGTGACTTCTCCTGGTGTTCCTCTGTGTAACTATTTTTAGAGCTATTTTTCCCATAAATCCGGGATTGCCCCGTGTCCCCTGGCTTTCACAGGTTTTTGGTTGGTTGGGGGAGTGGCGCCACTGTGAATGCCGAACAGTCTTTTCGCCGTATTGCCCATCGCCTCCACCTGGTAGGGATAGGGGCGATCGGTAACATCAACCAGGCCGCAGTTGTAGTTTTCGCCATCGAAGCGGCCCGTCAGGTCCTGATCGGACCACTGAAAATAGGCCGTTCCAATCAAACCGGGATGCGAATAGGCCTGCTCGGTGTAGAAGCTGTAAGCTACTCCACGCTCTTTTTGCGAGTTGACCTGCCAGAGTGATTGTGCCATCCCCCTGTCGACCGTGCCGAAATGGTACTCGCCGATGATCATCGGCAGGCCGGTACCTTCCAGTATCTGGTCCATAAACTCCTTTTTCGGAGCGAGATCGTAGCAGTTGAAACTGAAAACGTCGAAGACATCCTTACAGACAGCCAATATCTCCTTACCAGGATTGTGACCGAAACGGATGCCAAGGTTCAGGTGATTTGGATCATGCGTTTTGAGCGATTTGTTGACAGTCTGCATGAAAACACGGAAGGTCTCGATCACAAACTGCCTGCGTTTTGCGGGGGTGTCGTTGCCGGCCAGGAATTTAATCAATTCAGTTTTGAGGGGACGTTCAGATCCACTCAGTAACATTCCGCACAAACGCTCTTCCTGACCTGTCCAGGAGGGCTCGTTCCCTGAAAAATAGCCAATAAGCCAGGGATTTTCCCGGTAGGGAGATACAAACTCTTTGATGGAGGCATCTACCTTTGATTTGAAATCGGCTGCATAGACATCAGGCAAGCCCATGATACCGTTTTCGATCCCGACACCGCGCAGTTGCAGCATAAAAGCCTTCCTGTTAAGGGCCATCACCTCAGGAGAAGACCAGTTGCATATGGTGTTGAGTCCCCATTTGTCCATCCGTTTGACGACCAACTCCCTCGATTTTTCGGGATAGCTGTCGCCATACCTCCTGATCAGGTTCCAGATGCCGAAGCTGCCGGCATTGGGTCGTCGCTGGCTGATGATGGTTGCGGCTGGCGGAAGCTCCTTGTAGATATTTTTGCGTTTGTCGAGGTCCCTAACACTACCACCTCCTCCCGGACTCACGCAATCGACACCAACCGAAAGGAATAGGTACCCTTCAGGGTCGACGAACCACCATTTGCCATCGATTTTTTCGGTGCGGAAGAAACCTGTGGCCTTGACTTTCACCGGTAGGTAACCACCGAATTTGGAGTAGTTGTAGGGTTTAGTGGTTACTGCTTCCGCATCCTCGGCAGCCCATTCTTTGCGGAGCTGAGCCTCTGATTGGATCTTGCCTTCGAAATTGCCCAGGTTCCATTGTCCGAATTCATCCACCACCGGCTTGTCGCCAAGGTATTGATCGCCCGGATCATCCACCGAGAGGGCAATGGAGCGAAGTTCGATCTCAGGGTTGTTGATGGGCGTGTTCATTCTGATGCCGATGGAGTCGACACCTATGAGCGGACCGCGTTTGCCGCCAAGGTTGACCCATCCGGTGTAACGGGGTTGGTTGTAGGTAGCTGCAAGGTCGTGGGCCGCACCGGGAAGCTCCCTGTAAAAGCGGAGCGGAATGGCCAGTTTGTTCCAGCCGTTGGGACAGTAGCTCATCACCCGTAGTTCGTTGTAACCGGTTTCGGTGGTAAATCCGACCTGAAACCGTTGCGGGGTGGTCGGTTTGAACTCGAGAACCACGAAGTTGTAACCATCCCAATTGGTCGGAATGCCAGGAGAGATATCCTTGATGGCAAATTTTCGTCCGGAGACCTCTTTGTTGCTGTCGAACTTTATTTTGACAGGTTTTTGGGCATAATTGGGCAGGAAAGAAAAGATTCCTGCGCTGAGCAGAACCCATAAAAAAAAGCAAGATTTCTTTTTCATAACTAATTTTCTTGAAATGCGTGTAATTATTTATGTGTCAGAATATTACAGTCATAAAAATGAATAATTGACGGGGTGACTCTGAGTCACCCCGTCAATTAGGGGGAACGCAACTTTATTTTACCCGTTCAGGTTTGGCAAATTCAGTATTCATCTCGTAAGGCAGCGCCCAGGTTTTGTTCCCTTTCCGGTTGGTAAAATAGAGTTTTGATTCGGAGAGTTGATCCGAATTTCCATCGGCCCAGAAGGAGTAGAAATCGGAATTGGCACTCAATGGCCGGCGGGCATAGGAGTGGTTGCGCGGACTGTTTTGGGTGATGTTACTGACCTTTTTCCAGGTTACTCCTTCATTTTTGCTCTCCCATAGGGCCATCTCGCCTCCTGCGCCGAATTTCTGCGGACCGGTTTCGGTTGGACCAATGATGCGCCACCGCCCCTTTTCGATGTAGAGTGAACCCATGTCGTAATTGTGGGTGGAGGTACATACTTTGTGCAGGTTCCATTTGCCATTTTTCCAGTGAAGAATTGTCCATTCGCGTGGATTGCCTTTGGGACCGGGGCGGTAATCGTTACTGATGACAGCAAGAATGACCGGATTCCCCTCTTTGTCGAAATTCAGATCGTTCAAATAGACCAGTTTCCCCTCAGCTTCGTAATCATGGACCAAGGCCGGTGTATGAATATCCGTCAAAGGGGGTGTCAGAGCTTTTCCATCGACGGTTTTCCAGCTTTTCCCCAGATCTTCTGTTTGCATCAGATAAATATTGGTCCGCTTGTCGACATTTCCTCCGGGGTGGTAATTGAAAACAGAAACCATTTTGTTTCCGATCCTGTTGGAGACCTGGTAATGGCCGCCCATGCCGGCCAATTTCTGGTCGGGAGCCCAATATTTCCCGTCCGGACTGGTCGACCAATAGAGCTCGCGCCCTTTGGTGTATTTTGTGAAAAGAAAGAAGAATCCTTTGCTTTCGATCCACCAGGGTTGCGGGTAGGTCATCTCGCCAATTCTTATCTGGTTGAATGATTCGATGGAGTAGGGATCGCTGCTTTTGAAGATCAATCCCGGACGGGCTTTGCTTCTTCCGCTCACAAAAACCCAGATAAACCCCTGTCCGTCTATCGAAATAGCTGCATTGTCGTGGGGATCGTTGACCCCCTCTTTGTCGTACACAATTACCGGTTTGGGAACCACTTTTGTTTGATGATCGAAATAGGAGACCATGATCAGCAGATGCCGTTCATCTTTTGCGGTTGTCCCGCCATAGGTGAAAAAGGTTTTCTTAACTTCGGGGGCATAGATGGCTATCGGAATGTGGTTGGCGGTATAGGTACCCAATCCGCCTGAGTATTTGTCGCCATATTCCGAAAATTGCCCCAGGGTAAACCAGATGCCTTTGTAGCCGTTGGCGGTAGGGTTTTGGGCAAATATTTCTTGTGAAAAAAGGAAAAGCAATACTCCCAAAATAAAAAAATTCAGCCTTCTCAAAGTCATATTGTTCAGGTTGTTAATTCGATGTAATTCAATTATCTTTTGGTTTTTTTAAGGATATTATCTGCAAAATCCATAAAGAAATTCCAGTCTTTTAAAAGCATATTGTGCACCCCATCCCGCACATGATAGGCAACTTTTCCGCTGGATAGCGGACTATTAACGGGAGGATAGGATGCCGGTAAGTCGCATTTGGTTCCGAATAAATTATAGGCTGGAACTGCCTGGCAAAGAGCGATGTATTGGCCCAAAGGATCGCCCCATCTGTCTTTTTCGGCACTTGCCACATAGAGTGGACGGGGAGCTATCAAGGCCAGAAGCATATGCTGATCGATTGGTAGGGCATCTTCATTGTGGTTGTAATTCTTATAATTCGCGCAAAACCAATGCGGAAATCCTCTGTTTATCTCATAGATGGTCTCGCCATATCTACGACGACTTAGGGAAGAACCGCCACATCCGGCTTCATTGCACACCACCATGGCAAATCGCTGATCTACTGCCCCGGCCCACAAGGCTGTCTTTGCTCCTCTTGAATGACCAACTACGGCTATCTTGTCAGGTGCAATTTGTTTGTCCGTAACGAGGTAGTCCAAACAGCGACTTGCCCCCCACGCCCAAGCGGCAATTGTGCCCCACGATTCAGCAGTTCGGTCCGTGTCGAGAAGGCCGTGAATTCCATTCGCAAAGCCATCATCAGTGTCAGGATCGACATCAGCATTGTAGAAGGCGGCTACGGCATAGCCACGAGCAATGACCTCCTCCGCGGGCCAGAATTCGCTTTTGTTTTTCCTCGTAAAATCAATATTAACAGGGGGGCGATTACAAATAAGGAGAAACGCCGGAACCGGTTTGGTTGCTTTGTTTGGGATGAACAGACCCATGTGAATTGTCAGTGATTTTTGTTGTGCCGATATGGTGATATCAACCAACTTCAATGTGGCCAAACCATCCATTGCGTTAGGATCTGTCCTTACCACCTGGATACTTTTTTCATATGGTGTTAACGGAACACGTCCATAAACCTGAGTGGTAAACAGTTCAAGCAGTTCGGGCCTGCGTTTGGTT
>JBBIUJ010000100.1:0-12617 GCA_037440345.1 Prolixibacter sp. | reverse complement strand
TGCTCTTCCGATCTTGAGGTTACTCCATGGTTCGCATCACCCTTAACCTTACAGGCCCAATCAATCCAGACTCTAACAAGGCATCGCCCTTCTTCCAAAGTCGCCAGGTAGTGAAACTCTCTCTCCCTGTTGGACTGGCCTTTTCTGCTGTTATCCATTCGGGCCAGTTACGCTGTTTCGTTGTTCCATTTGGATTCCGTTCGCTATCCTCAGGCAGGTTCTCATCCCCAATCTGTCGGTTCGGCCACAAGTTAACGACCTCTATTCTCAGGCTGTTTTCACCGGCATGAACGAAAGAGGTGATGTCCAATTCATAAGGGGACTTCCACAAAATACCGGCTTCCATGTTGTTGATGAAAACCTTTGCCATTACCAGAACCCTTCCCAAATCGAGATGAAGCTGAACCCCCTTTTTTAGCAGATTATCCGGGACGCGCATGATGGTTTGGTACTTTCCCGTTCCCGAAAGATAGTTGACCTCCTTGTTGTCCAAAGTAGTCCACGACTCCAACCTGGATAACTTCAATTCGGTAGTCTGACCGGTTTTCATCGGAAAGCTGAGCCTCCAGGGTTCAGCTATTTGCCAGGACTGATCTGCTGCCGGGACAACCAATGTTGATTTTTTGCCCCCCGTATTGGTGAATTCATAGTTACCAGGAGCAGACAGAGTCCCTTTCAGGAATAAGAATTTTTCCAACTGCTGACTATTCCCTCTCGAAGAGGTTACCGTACCATTTTGCATAACTGACTCTCCATTCAAGGTTACATCAGAGGTGCGTTTAGTATCCGGCTCATTTTCAGGATAAAATACAATAAATCCACTCCCGGCAGGATCCAACAGAACAGGAACTCTTGTTGTCCCCCCCTCGCCAGGACAATAGACAGCAATCTCCCTAATGTGCCCGGTTTCGGGATCCCACCATGCTGGTCGTTTTCCTTTTACCCGAAATGTGCAGTTGGCTATCACGGCCGAATCGGAGCCGTTCGCGATAAAATAAATGTCGGCATCTTCTATTTTCCGATGGATGTATCTTAATTTTTGGTCGGAAGTAAAGTCAGGCTCCTTTCCGACTCTTCTCAGCGCTTCTTCCACCGAAATATTTCTAAAAACCCTCCCTTTCCCAACGTGTCGATCCAGGAGAGAATCGGTAGAGGTTCCCCACAATTGATCTACAATTAATTTCAACTTTGCATCCGAGTTGGGATAGTCGGCCAGACCGGGTGTTGCAGACGGTGGTTCACCCAGCAGAGAAGCTCCCTGAAGTACCATATCCCTTATCCGGCTTAATTGTGCCACGGTCATCGTTCCTGTATGCGTCAACACGAGCAGGGAGTGTTTGTTCCCTGCACCATCTACCCATAGACCTTCTTCCACTTTTACTTTTTTAAAGGCGTCGGGACTACAGGCATCATAATCGTAACCGTTGAGCTTTAAAGCTTTAAACCTATAAATGGGTTCTTCCGGCTGAAGGTTAAGTACATCTGACACGAAGGTACCCTGACGTAACAAGTACTGGCAGCGGGAGAGATAGGTATGCCAGGGCAGTGAATAATCCCACCATGTCTGGGTACGTTCGTAATGCAGTCCGAAAGGGCCCATCGACATGCCCGGGTTTCGCTCCATCCAGGGTTGCATGGCATACCGGTGGAAAATGAATTTATTTACCCCATCGCAGAAAAACCGATCACCAATGGCCTTGATATTAGCTGGATGCATCAACCACTTCTCCTCTTCGGCACAGGTGAAGCTCTCTGCTCCGGCAATGGGTCGATTGTTGAGATGGACGGCCGATGACACTCCTTTCACCTTGTCTGAATACCAGTCCCCATTGTTGCGCGCCCAGAATTCGCTCATCGGTTCGTCGGCAAAATTGGCTGCTTCCAGGTCACTTCCAATGGTGTTGTAAGGTTCCATCGAAAACAGAAGCCCATGTTCGTGACAAAGTTTTTGCATCTCTGTTACATAATTTTCCACCATCAGTTCGGAGATGGTTTTGCGTAGGTCCCAAAGGAAACGCTCTGTTACCTGCAAATTATCCAGAACTCTGTCCCGGAGAACCGGTAAGAATGGAACAATATCGTATCCCCTTCTTTTCCTGAACTCTTCACGCATGTTAGCCGTCCAGTTTTGTGCACCGACCTCCCAACTATCGATATGTGATGCTACCAGGGTCTTGCCAACATCCCGTCCCGACAATTTCACCAATTTTTCCATCATACCGGCAAAATTCCGGCGAATGCCCTCTTTGCTCAACTTGTCGCATTCAGGGCCCTCACCTCCCGAGGCGCCCGGTTTGTTGACGGCTCCGGTATAGGTATGGCCGAACCGCATGATTGTCCATTTGCCTCCCGGAGCTTCCCATTTTAAGTGGCCGGATTGGTCTGTAAATTTAGATATGTCGATTACTTTATCCGGTTGAATAGCAACATCGTCAGGTGTTGGAATATCCGGCTTTGCAAACTGATTGAAGATGCCGCTTTTAGCAAATACGGCTTTCATGGCTAGATTTTCGATTTTATATCGGGCGCTGTTTACCTGATCCTGGACAGCCAGCGTGGCAATATCGCGGTAGAAATCTCCCTTTGATGGTGGTTGTGGCAAAGATAGTTCTACCATTCTGCCTCCATTCACGGTAGTATCGCTACTCACCACCGTTTGCATGGCATATTCGGGGGTGATCCAGGGTCCGCCACTGCCAGTCCAGCCCGCATCGTTGGCCATATTAATCTCCAATCCAAGTCTTTTAGCTTCACGAACGGAAAACAGGAAAAGCTCCTTCCATTGCTCATCCATAAATTTCACAGGACCTTCCGGGGTACCGTCGCCAATAACTTTAAGATCGATGTCCATGATCAGGACTCCACCAATCCCAACCCGTTTCATGGCTTCCAGGTCGGCAGTGATTCCTTTTCGCGTGACATTATTATTTATCCAAAACCAGTATACCCAGGGGCGGGCGCTGTTGGGTGGATTTAAGAATTCCTTTTTCACCAAAAGCAGAGAATCCGATGGAGGGACAATTTCACTCGCCTCCAATCCTGTAAAAAAATGCGCCAGCATAAACGCCAACAATATGGAGAGCATATCTATTTTCAGCATATTATCTTATGCCATAAACGATTCTAAAATGATAACCATAAACGGCATACTGAATGGCATCTTTTAATAACAGCGGTTTTTTGAAGAGGGTCCATAGCAACAATTTCCAAAATTCACCTCTTCCTTTGTTAACGATCCCTATGATGTACACTGTTTTAAAAAAACTGGTGAACAGAGAAAACCTTACTGTCTTTTTTGTCGTGTAGAGTTGCTGATAAGTTCTCAAAAACTGACGTACCCTTTTGTAATAGGGTTTTATTGAATAGATATTTCGAATAAGCAGGTTGTAACCTTCAAGAAGCTCTTTGGGGTTCATTTTAGGGATAAAATTGAGGGAGGCATCCGTATTGTTGCCGCTTGCTTCTTTGATGATCCGATTCTCTCCGACCATGCGTTTGTACAGAATGGTGTTTTTTGGCGCATGCAAAATTCCAACCATTGCCGATACAATTCCACTTTGTTGTATAAAATCCAGCTGCTTTTGAAAAACAGAGGCTGTATCCGTGTCGAACCCAACAATAAATCCGCCGGAAACCGACATTCCGGCCTTTTGAATCTTTTTCACGCTTTGAAGCATATCCCGGTTTTTGTTCTGGCCCTTTTTGCAATCCTGAAGGGCCATTTCATCCGTTGTCTCAATACCAATGAATGTTGAGGTAAAACCAGTGGCTACCATCATTGACAACAGTTCATCATCGTCGGCGAGGTTGATGGAGGTTTGCGTCTCAAAGGTAAAAGGGAAATGGTGTTCCTTCATCCATGCCAACAATGCCGGAAGAAGGCCTGTTTTGATTTCATGCTTGTTCCCGATAAAATTATCATCCACCACCAGAACCGGGCCACGCCAGTTGAGGTTATACAGCGATTCCAACTCTGCCAGAATCTGACTCGTTTTTTTCATCCGCACTTTATGCCCCAACAATGTAGTTATTTCACAAAAATCGCAGGAAAATGGACATCCCCTGGTAACCTGGATGTTCATCACAACATAGTCTTTCCTGGAAAGCAAACTGTAATCGGGAACCGGAGTAGTCGACAAATCAGCAAATTCATCAGTCCTGTAAATTCTTTCGGGGGAATTCCCTGATGCCAAATCCCTCAGGAATGGAGGTAGCGTGATCTCAGCTTCGTTCAGGATAAAATGGTCTATTTGAGGGTAATTATCATAGTCTTGCGTAAACAGAGGCCCGCCTGCCACCATTTTGGTCTTGTACTTCAGGCACTCCCGAATAACATCATTTACCGATTCCTTCTGAATGGACATCGCGCTGATAAAAACATAATCGGCCCAAACGACATCTCCCGGCTTGAGCGTTGCAATATTCAGGTCGACCACTTTTTTATGCCACTCTTTTGGGAGCATGGCGGCTATGGTTATCAATCCCAGTGGGGGAACTGTCGCTTTTTTCGAAATAAAGCGCATGGCGTGCTTGAAGCTCCAGAACGAATCCGGATACTTCGGATAAACCATTAAAATGTTCATTGCTTTAAATTATGTACACGTTAAAGTTACAATCAATCTAACTTAAATGTGTTATATAATTTTGCGAAAAGATTACATAATTTTCACCCGAAGCATTACAGTTTAAGAAATGTGTAATCCCTGTTCCTGGCGATGATTTTTATCCATTACCAATCTATCCATCCTTTAATTGCAGCAGTCACCCAAGTTTGTCACTGTCATTCCTGATGAAGCGCCAAAAGGTTTTCCTCCATTTGTGATATTCCCCTGATATGCGCACACTGTAATGGTTTCTCCCATAGCAATTGATCTCGAGACAATAATTCCGGTTGCATCAACGTAATTGCAAACTGTTCCTGCATCTGTTCCGCCGCTCCTCATAATTTGGACCGATTTAAAGGATGCAAAGGAAACTGTCACATCACTGGTATAGGTTGCCCCGGTAGTGGTTTCCGTCAGGGTGTACCGTAAAACATATGTAGTACATTGTCTTCCGTAAATTTGAGGATTTCTGATATTGGAACTTGAAAAGCAACCATTAAGTCCTGAGACAATGGTCCAGCTTGCTGCATAGCCCGCTGGTACAGCACTGCCATTCAGATTTGCGACAAGCCAACTCTGACATCCATTGTTACCTGGATTTGTGTAGGCTCCCGGGATATTTAACTGATCCAATCCTGCATTGACAATCGGCTTGGGGGTAGTGGTGAAAGTAACCTGATTCCCGTATGAAGTACCGGAACTATTGGTTGCATAAGCCCTCAAATAATAGGTTGTTTCGACAGCAAGTCCTGTAAGGTTGCTTACAAACGATCCGGAACCCGGGCCATTGGATGTCTTTCTGTCAGCAATCGTAGGATTGGTTGAAGTACTCCAACAGACACCACGGTCTGTAACAGAGGCTCCACCGGCAGAAGTAATATTACCTCCACTATTGGCTGTTGAAGCCGTAATTGCCGAAACATTCGCTGTTGTTAAAGTTGGGGCAATGGCTGCTGTGTTAAAAATATAATCATTGCCATAAATTGTACCAACGCTATTCGTGGCATAGGCCCTTAGATAATAGGTTGTGCCGGGATTCAGTCCGGTTATGGAGCTTGTAAAAATCCCAGGACCTGAACCATCCAAAGTCTTACTATTCCCAATGGATGGATTGGGCGAGGTGCTCCAGCAAACGCCCCTGGCGGTAACGGGCGTACCCCCATCACTGGTGATATTGCCACCACTTGAGGCCGTGTTGGCCGTGATCTGACTTATTGCAGTTGTTGATAAGGTTGCCGCTATCGCTGATGTTGAGAAAGCGATGGAATTACCATAAACGGTTCCAACGCTGTTGGTGGCATAAGCCCGCACAAAATAAGTCGTACCTGGTGAAAGCCCTTTGATTGAACTCGTAAATCCTCCGGTTCCCGAACCATCCGTAGTCGTGTTATTTGCAATGGTCGGATTGGCTGAAGTATTCCAACATACACCCCTGGCCGTCACAAATGCGCCGCCTGCAGAAGTAACATTACCTCCGCTGACAGCCGAGACGGAGTTGATTCCTGATATAGGATTAGTTGTCACCGAGGGAAGCCCTGCAGCAATAGAAAAACTAACTTCATTCCCGTACGCCGTACCGGCACTGTTTGTAGCATAAGCCCTGACATAATAAGTCTGACCGGCAGTCAATCCTGTAAGAGAACTTGTAAAGCTCCCAGTTCCTGAACCATCATTCGTTTTGTTGTTGTAAATGGTCGGGTTGGAGGAGGTACTCCAACAAATACCCCTGGCTGTCACTACAGAACCGATCGATGAGGTTATGTTTCCTCCGCTCGCAGCAGTTGTGTTTGTTAATGATGTGATGTTAACTGTAGTAAGTTCAGGCAAAAGTGAGGAAGCCGTAAATGTAACCTGATTTCCATAAGCCGTTCCTGCACTGTTGGTGGCATACGCCCTCACATAATAAGTTGTCCCTGAGGTTAGTCCTGTGAGTAAACTGATGAAACTTCCAGGTCCTGAACCATCAATGGTATTGTTATTGGAAATGGTTGGATTTGGAGAAGTACTCCAGCACACGCCCCTTGCAGACACATTGGCACCGGCGACCGTTATCGAACCTCCACCAGTTGCAGAAGTCGCTCCAATAGAAGTAATTTGATTCGTTATTACGTTTGCCAATACCTCAGGAGTTGAGAAGGTCTCCTGGTTACCGTAAGAAGTACCTGCGCCATTGGTGGCATAAGCCCTCACATAGTATTTGGTACCAGACGAAAGCCCTGTGATCTGGCTGGTAAAGCTCCCGGTTCCGGTTCCGTCGGTCGTTTTACTATTCGAAATGGTTGGACTGTCAAAAGTACTCCAACAGATACCTCTTGCGGTTACAGCAGAACCATTGTCGGATGTAATATTGCCGCCGCCATTTGCAGATGAGGATGTTACAGAGGTTATTGCAGTGGTCGAAATCACCGCATATACATTTGTTGTGGTGAAAGATGTTTCAGTACCATACCCGGTACCCGCACCATTAGTGGCATAAGACCTTACATAATAGGTAGTCCCGGGGGTCAATCCTGTCAGCGAACTGGTAAAACTTCCAGTTCCGGAGCCATCGCTGGTCTTGCTATTTGCAGTAGTCGGATCATGTGTTGTACTCCAGCAAATACCCCTTGCAGAAACGGATGAACCTCCATCGAAGGAGATATTTCCTCCACCGGAAGCGGAGGTTGTATTGATGGCTGATATGGACAGGGTCGTGAGTGAAGGTACTACGGCTGAGGTTGAGAACGAAACCTCATTCCCGTAGGAAGTGCCTGCGCTGTTTGTTGCATAAGCCCTCACGTAGTAAACCGTTGCAACTGTTAAGCCATCGATGGAACTTGCGAAACTCCCTGCTCCAGACCCGTCAGATGTTTTGCTGTTTGCAATGGTGGGACTGGGTGAGGTGCTCCAGCAAACACCTCTGGCTGTTATTGTCGCTCCTCCTGATGAAGTAATATTTCCACCGGAATTGGCAGAACTGAACGAAATAGAGGTAATAGAACTAGTTGATACCGTGGCTGTGATAGCAGCTGTAGTAATAATCTGCTCTGTTCCATAAGCAGTTCCGACGCTGTTAATAGCGTAAGGTCTTACATAATAAGTTGTTCCGGGAGCCAGCCCTGTGAGTACGCTGGTATAACTGCCTAGTCCGGTTCCATCAGTTGTTTTGCTGTCCGCGATGGTGGGATTGGGTGAAGTGCTCCAACAAATTCCCCTTGCTATAATACTAGAACCACCATCGTCCGAAATTGACCCAACAATTGAAGCGGTAGTGGTTGTGATGGCACCTATTGAAGCGGTGGAAATTTTAAGGTTGCTGGCAACAAAGGTAACTTCATTACCATAAGAGGTACCGGCATTGTTTGATGCATAAGCCCTGACATGGTAGGTTAAACCTACAGTTAATCCCGTGATATTACTGGTAAAGAGTCCGGTACCGGTTCCGTCAATGGTTTTGTTATTGGAAGTTGTTGGATTGGCTGAAACACTCCAGCATATTCCCCTGGTAACCACAGGAGATCCACCGTCATTGGAAATATTGCCCCCTCCCGAAGCGGAAACTCCTGTTATGGAGTTTATTTGGGAGGTGGTTAATGTAGGGTAGTTGGATGCAGAAACGAAACTAATCTCGTTACCATAGGACGTGCCGGCACTATTTGTAGCATAAGCCCTTACGTAATACGTGGTACCGGCCGTCAATCCCTTCAGGGTACTGACAAATGCCCCCTCGCCGGCCCCATCAACAGTCTTGCTGTCTGATATGGTAGGGATTTGCGTGGTACTCCAGCAAACTCCCCGAACGGTTACTGCAGCTCCACCGTTTGAGGTGATCGTACCTCCGCATAAAGCGGATGAAGTTGTTGCAGCTGTCACCGCTGCAGTGGTAAGGGTGGCCGGAACAGACACAGTGGTGAAGGTGAGTTCGTTCCCGTAAGCAGTACCTGCACTATTTGTCGCATAAGCCTTGACATAATAGGTTGTTCCCGGAGTTAAACCGGAAATGGCGCTTGCATAACCACCTGTTCCTGAACCATCTGTTGTCTTTGTATTTGCGATGGTCGGATTGGTTGTGTTGCTCCAACAGACACCTCTGGCAATTACGGGAGATCCACCATCATTGACCAAATTTCCGCCACTTGAAGCGGAAGTTGTAGTAATGGCTGTTACTGTAGTGGTTGTCAGGTTAGCATTGACAGGTAAAGTAGTAAAAGAGACATCTTCTCCGTAGGATGTACCTGAACTATTTATCGCGTAGGCCCTTACATGATATGTTGCTCCGGGAGTTAAACCCGTAATGGAACTGGTAAAACTACCGGTTCCGGTGCCATCTGAAGTTTTGTTTCCAGCAGTGGTTGGATTGGCTGTACTACCCCAACAGACACCTCTGGCCGTGACGGAAGTACTGCCAATGGAGGAAATAGTACCTCCCCCGGAAGCTGTGTTGGCCGTGATTGCAGTGATTGGAATCGTTGTTGTGATTGAAGCTGCTAATCCAAGTGTTTTAAAATTGGCCTGGCTATAATATGCTGTTCCAACAATGTTCGTGGCATAAGCCCTGATGTAATAAGTTGTATTTGATTCGAGGCCGGTAATCTCGCTGGTAAAGGCTCCCAAACCAAATCCATCGGTTGTTTTACTGTCAGTTATGGTAGGCGTAGTATTACTTGTACTCCAGCAAACTCCTCTTGCTGTTACTGGTTCACCACCGTCTGAGGTCACTTCTCCTCCTGCTGTTGCAGAATTTACAGTGACAGCTGTAACAGCATTGGCAGTTAAGGTCGGCAATGATTTTGGTGTATCCTTTTTACAACTGAATACAACAAACAACAGTATCCCAAGGATACCGCAATTAACGGTGGAAGAATAGGCCCTCATAATTAGTCTTTTAGTCTCTCAAATATACATAAACTCTCATATGAATAAAAAATAATTCATACGATTATAGGCAATCCTGAGATTGCGGGTTGCATGAAACAAAGAAAGGCGAAATTCCTTTCCAAAAAAGGTGATAAGATTGAATAAAAAAACAGTTAAAATGATTACTTTCAGACACTAAACATTCCACAATGGTAAACCTGATCAAAGAGCTATGGTTGGCAGTTCTACTGATAATCGGAGCATCCCTGCTTCTGCTGATGTCAGATTTGGAACAAAGAAAAGGGAGAAAAAGAGATATGGATCAAAGTCGGTTTCCAGCTATTGCGATTATGCAAATCAGGTCAACTCCATTGCTCGACAACCATGTGACAGGGATAACTGACAGGTTGCAGGAACTTGGGTTCGTAGCTCCCAACAAGCAAAATATCAGAATTTTCAACCCACAGGGCGATCTTGCTACTGCGAATACCATCGCCCGGGAAATAGTAAATGGCCCTTATGAATTGGTCATTACTTCAAGTACGCTCTCGTTGCAAACCTTTGCCAAAGCTAACCTGACGACCGGAAAATTGCACGTTTTTGGAGCCGTAACTGATCCTTACGGAACAGGTGTAGGTATTACTGGAGCTGAACCCGGTCAACATCCACCATATATGACTGGAATCGGTACCTTTCAGCCGGTAAAGAGTGCGTTTCAGGTTTTGCGGCAACTCCAGCCGGCTATCAAAAAAGTTGGCGTGGTTTGGAATCCGGGAGAACAGTGCTCAGAAGCTTGTCTTCATCAAGCCCGAAAGATTTGCAATGAGTTGGAGATCATCCTGGTTGAAGCCATTGCAACCAATACCTCAGAGGTTGCCGAAGCTGCACGTTCTTTGATGGCTAAAGGGATTGAAGCCGTCTGGATCGGAGGAGACACCGTTGCCATGTCTTCCGCAGGAATGATTATCAATCTTGCCAAACAATCCGGAATACCGGTTTTCACAAATGATCCCTTTGATGTAGCAAATGGGGCGCTTTATGGTATTGGCGCCAACTACCACACTGTTGGAGTATACACGGCCGATCTGGCAGCACAAATATTAAAAGGGAAAAAACCTTCAGAATTCAGAATCGAAAATGTCATACCCGAAGAGCTGAGAATAAACAAAGAGGTTCTCGCTTCCCTTGGCAAATCATGGCAATTAACTGAGAGTCTATCAGAAAGACTAAAAAATCAAGCTCAATCAACCGAAGAGGCAAAAACAACTTTATCTCCGGGAGAAAAGGAAAACCAACCTACAGCAGTTTCCAGGCAGTCCAAACCCCGAATAGCCCAATCCATCTCTCATTTTAAACTTCGGGTCGTCCTTTACAGCGAGACAGAATTTGCCGAACGTTGCAGGGAAGGTGTAATGGATGGAATAACCGGAGCAGGGCTGAAAGAGGGAAGAGATTTTGAGCTTAAATACTACAATGCACAGGGTGATATGTCTACCTTATCGAGTATTATGACTACCGTGAAAGCTGACCAGACCGACCTGCTCATTGCCGTTTCTACTCCGGCGCTTCAGGCGGCAATAAGGCAAGTCGGGGTCGATACAAAAATTGTTTTCACCGGTGTAGGTGATGGGGTGAAGGCCGGCGCCGGCAAATCCGAAACGGAACATCTGCCAAACGTAACCGGCATAACAACCCGCTCTCCATTTGATGGGATGGCCGCATTGATTAAGGCAACAATCCCTTCGGTAAAACAGGTGGGGACCCTTTTTACACCCGCCGAAATCAACAGTGTCCTCTACAAAGATTGGCTCAAAGAGGCTCTTAAAAAACAGGGAGTTGAACTAATAGCCATCCCGGTAACCTCCAGTGCAGAGATTACTCAGGCAGCCACAGAACTTTGCAGGAACAATATCCAGCTTGTCTGTCAAATTGTTGACAACCTGACGCGACCCGGGTTCGCTTTGATAGCCCGTAAGGCAGCCGAAAACAATTTACCCGTTTTTGTGTTTGACAGTGATCAGATGAAAGATGGCGGAGTCGTCTGTCTGGCCCGCGACTACTACGATGCCGGAAAGGAAGCGGCTGTTTTGGTTATTGACATTTTGAAAGGCAAAAATCCCGGTCAGATTCCATTCAGCAATACACAAAATGAAAAACTGATATACAATCCTGAATTAGCTAAAAGATTTGAGCTCAAAATATCAGAAAGCTTTACAAAAAAGGCAATCATATTCACCAAAAAATAATCTGGACCGGTTATGGAACTTCAAGCAGAAAAGATTGGAAAGTACCTGGTAGTAACCGCAAGTGGCAGACTTGATGCGGCCTGGTCTGATTATTTTACAGACAATTTTCTGAATTACATCAGAAATGGCGAACACGAGCTTGTTATAGAGGCTGCCGCCTTAAATTTTCTGAGTTCCGCAGGAATCCGTTCCCTCGTCCGCATAAACAAGGAACTGGCTGTCGTCAAAGGCAGCTTTCTGATTGTACATGCCAACGATTTTGTCTCCGCGACGCTCACCACAACCGGGTTTGGAACATGGCTTTCTGAAACCATGCCCTTCGACCTTGTCCCGATCGATGAAAAGTACACACCTTCCCATATCCCTTCAACAGAAATATATTCTCTTAATCCGAAAGGCTCTCTCAAATTAAATCTTATCAATGGATGGCAGGACTGGAAAGCCATCAACGAAGCAGAGGTAATACAGACCGCATTCCCCATGGATATTTATGCAATTGGAATTGGAAGCACTTCATCTGAATTGACCAACGCCAGGGACCATTTTGGCGAGATGATGGCGGTTTGCGGAAATCTGATTTATCAGGTTCCTGAAGAACAAGGTCATCCGGATTACCTGTTGGCATTGAATGAGTTTATACCTGACATGACGGTCCTGCGGGCATTGATCTGTCAGGGTGAAATGTCAGGAATGTTCAGATTTTCCCCTTCTGATGATAAACCAGCTGTTAACGCTTCAGAACTTGCCGGGCAGGTACTATCCCTGGTGAAATCTCAGGTTGCCGGATTTGTTGTGATCGCAGAAATAGCTGGTCTGGTTGGAGCAAACCTCATCCAGTCTCCGGGGAAAATTGGAGACCAACCCGTTCTTGATCTTTTTGAAATCCGTGATTGGCTATCATTTAGCGGGGAGAAGGTCTTTTCGGGGGCTC
>JBBIUJ010000099.1:0-12767 GCA_037440345.1 Prolixibacter sp. | reverse complement strand
CTCAATTCTTTTCTGAATCGGTGGGTGGGTGGAGAAGAGGTTGCTAAAGGAGAATTTTTTCTCTTCAGGTTGGGGGTTTTCGATAAAGAGTTGGGCCACATCGCGGTTTTCAACCGCTTCGATAAGCGGGTCACTGCTGATTTTCCTCAAAGCGCTGGCCAGGGCATAAGGTTTCCTTGTCATCTCGGCGGCCCCGGCATCGGCCATGTACTCGCGCGATCTGGATACGCCGAAACGAAGCAGCAGGGCGATCAGGTAGCAGATGGCGGAAACAACAATGACAACCGGAATTGCCATGCCCGAATCTTTTTTCCCTCTCGACAAGGCCCCGAAACGGATGCTCCTGAAGGCCATTTCGGCTACGAAGGCAAAGATTCCGACAAAGATGATTGAGACGATCATCAGCCTGACATCCCGGTTACGGATATGGGAAAGTTCGTGCGCGATCACCCCTTCGAGTTCGTCGTCCTCCAGTTTGTCGATGATCCCGCGCGAAAGGGTGACGGAAAAGGTTCGATCGCTGATACCGCTGGCAAAGGCGTTGAGAGATTCGTCCTCGATAATGAAGATATGCGGGACTCTCATCCCCTTCGAGATGCAAAGGTTTTCGACCAGGTTGTAAACCCGCTTGTTTTCAATACGTTCCAGTGGCCTGGCTCCCGTAGCCGTCCTGATCAGCGCGTTGTGCGAAGCCCAGGCAATCAGGAACCAAATGGTGGTGACAATGATGACAAAAGGCACAACATTGACAAATGTTTCGTTGATAAGTTGTGGATCACTCTTTTGCCGGGTAAAGAAGATGATCGCATACACCATCCCGAGTAAAACGATTGGGAAAGCAATCATCAGGAGAACACTGTTGAAATTGTTTCTCCTGATTTGTGTCTGTATTCCGACGTAGGTCATTAATTGAAGCTGATCTTGGGCGCTTCCTCAAAGGATGCCCGCTCCTGTCCAAGATCGAAAAGGGTCTCGCGATGGAATCCGAAACTGTTGGCGATCAGGTTGGACGGGAAGGTTTCTATTCCGGTGTTGTATTCGGTAGTAGCCGCGTTGAAATACCTGCGGGCTGCTGCCAGTTTGTTTTCGATGTCGCTTAGCTCTTCCTGAAGTTGCAGGAAGTTTTGGTTGGCTTTCAGGTCTGGGTATGCTTCGACAGAAATTTTTAGCCCCTGCAGTGCAGCCGAAAGTTGTGTTTCTGTCTTGATTTTCTCATCGATGGTGGTAGCTCCCATCGCTGCAGTACGGGCCTCTGTGATCCGGGTCAACAGTTCCCTTTCGTGTGTGGCGTAACCTTTTACCGTCTCAACGAGTTGCGGAACAAGGTCGTGCCGTTGTTTTAGCTGGACATCGATATCGGCAAAAGCGTTTTGCCTCGTGTTGCGAAGCCTAACCAGACTGTTGTAAATAGCAATCAGCCAGAAGATAATCACGACAATAACTACAGGAATAATCCAAATCATGGCAAAGGTTTTTTAAGGTTTTATACTTCAAATATACATAACAATTTGTCTAGTCAGGGATCATTTCATTACATGACCACAATCTTTCGACCACCCATGATTGCAAATCCGCACCAGCACAGCCAGCACAGGTACTCAAAAGCGACTCATCATAGAATCTCCCCTCTCAACCCGATCACATCTGCGGCCTTTTGCATGGCGATAATGGTCTCTTCCACGAGTTCCTCTACCGGTTTGCCTAACATTTCAGCTCCTTTGGCTATTACCTCTCGGTTGGCGCCGGCAGCGAAAGCCCGTGTATTCCATTTCTTCATTACCGATTTGGTGGTGAGATCGAGAATGCTTTTGGAGGGCCGGACATAAACGCACGCGGTGATTAATCCCGTTAGTTCGTCAGTCGCGAAAAGAACCTTCTCCATTTCCCCGATGGGTTCGACATCCGAACAGAGTCCCCACCCATGACTGACAATGGCCCGGATATAGCTTTCCGGCCAACTCATTTCTTCCAGGATCTTTCGGGTCATGGTGCAGTGCTGATCGGGATATTTTTCGTAATCGAGGTCGTGGCACAATCCAATGACGCCCCATTTTTCGATATCCTCGCCGGCCTTTTCGGCAAAATAGCGCATCACTGCCTCCACCGCCAATCCATGGCGGATCAGGCTATCCTGATTGTTGTATTTGCACAAGAGGTCGAATGCCTCCGCTCTGGTTGGTTGAGATTTCATAAACAGGATTAAAATTTGGTTTGTCTAAAATATAAAAAACCTGCAATGTCACCTATATTTTCGGCTGGACTATTATCATACTTCGATAAAAACCAATGATCTGTCTATAAAATGGTTCAATTGGTCTAATGTATTTGTGGCGCCAAGATGCCTGAACTATTTTTGAGTATGATTTTTACAAAAACAATTTTAAATTATAAGATTATGAAAACAAAGAATTTTTTCAAAGGGTTGTCACTTTTCGTTATTGGTATGGTTGTCATGTTAGGAATTGAAGCAAACGCCAGGCACCATCACTTCAATCACCAGGATGGAGTCAGAAAGAGCGCTACAATTGAAGTTGGGGCTCCGCTTACCGTCAGGCAGTTGAATGAGCTGGGGTTAAATTGAACAGGCATTAAATTGTGCAAAAAAGGAGGTGATTGCCTCCTTTTTTTATGCTTTTAATTTTCCTTTTCTGGCGACATGAGGTTGTAGACAATTCCCGCCAAAATGGCTCCAATAATCGGTGCGACGATAAACAGCCAAAGCTGTCCTAATGCCCAACCGCCAGCGAATAAAGCCTGGCTGATGCTCCTCGCCGGATTAACCGAAGTGTTGGTAACCGGAATACTGATCAGGTGAATGAGTGTCAAACCCAGTCCGATGGCCAATCCTGCAAAGCCTTTGGGGGCTTTGGAGTGTGTGGATCCAAGAATAATAATCAGGAACATAAAAGTCATAACGATTTCTGTTACCAATGCAGCAAGCATGCTGTAACCGCCCGGAGAGTGTTCTCCGTATCCGTTGGAGGCGAATCCGCCGATTTCAAATCCGGCTTTGCCGCTTGCAATAAGGAAGAGGATTCCTGCGCCGGCAATAGCGCCCAAAATCTGTGCGGAAATGTAGGGAAGCAGCTCTTTTTTGTCAAAACGTCCTCCGAAATATAGTCCGATGGAAACAGCCGGGTTCAGATGGCAACCGGAAATATGCCCGATCGCATAGGCCATGGTAACAACGGTTAACCCAAATGCAATGGCAACTCCTGCGAAGCCAATGCCCAATTGTGGATAGGCAGCCGCAAGAACGGCACTTCCGCATCCGCCCAAAACCAACCACATGGTTCCGATAAATTCTGCAACTAGTTTTTTCATAAATTTTTCTTTTAGGATTAATATTTGAATTTTCATAACAGTTGGAGACGTGTAAAAGAATTTTTTACAACCTGTCAGTTCCATTGGACAGGAATATTCCAAAGAACCGATTAATTTGATATGAATTCGCTCTGCTAAATGTCGGATAATTTATTGAAAAATCAAAACCTAGTTCTCCTTAATATCCGGATTCGTTCTGGAGTTTCTACCATGCTATACGCTTTATTTCCAAAAAAAAAGCGACAGTATCCCCTCTGGAATCCTTGTATAACCTCAACTTACGCGGTCCGGTTCATGTTGATGTTGGTTCAACAGCGATACCTCCTACGTTTTTCAAAAGCAACTTGGTTTGTAGTATTTTGCACGCAGATTAAAATGTATGAACTTTAAGTTAAAAAATTTGGAGTTGATGAATAAATACGTTACATTTGAGTTTGGAAACAGCAGAAAATTAGTTAGTTCATTCTTGTATCAGAATTCTAAACCGACATATTTGTATAACCTAATTTTAAAAGGAGGTTTGTTATGGTAAAAGATGTAGTTGTTGAAAATGCAGATCAGTCAAAAATTGAATTATCCACTGATCTTGTAAAGAAGTACATGTGGTGGTCAATGGGTGCAGGTCTTATCCCCGTTCCATTTGTAGATTTGATAGCTGTTTCCGGTGTTCAGCTCAAGATGTTGAAAGATATGTCAGATGTGTATGGCATTAAATTCAGTGAGAACAGAGGAAAGTCTATTGTTGGGGCTCTTTTAGGATCCCTGGTGCCTAATTCCTTATCTTTTGGTGGAGCGAGTAGTTTGTTAAAAATGATACCTGTAGTAGGATCTCTGGTAGGAGGTTTGTCGATGTCTCTGTTTTCCGGAGCTGCCACCTATGCAATTGGCAAAGTTTTTATTCAGCATTTTGAAGCAGGCGGTACATTTCTTGATTTTAATCCTGCAACCCTAAAAGAATATTTCTTCGCGAAATTTGAAGAGGGGAAAGAGATCGCCAAAGAAATGGATGAAAAGAAAAAAATGAAAGAAGAAAAAGTTTGATAAGATAAGGACTTACTCTTTCAACTGTCGTTTCTATTGGCCTTAAAAACTGAGATTATTGTCAATTGAAATTGGATTTTAATAGAATAATACCCTGTCTTATACCGACGGGGTATTTCATGATCAGCTAAAAAAAAATGTCAGATGGATGAAGGCAAGCAATATTTTTATTGTTTCGCGGCATCTTTTCTATAATTTTTTCAGCATTTTATCCGAACCGAAAACTTTTGGATCAGACTTCAAAGGAAGCTGCATTCCCATAAATCATCATCCCAAAATGTCCGTGTTTCTTGAGCCTATAATCGAAATACCTACCTGACGGAATTGCATTATTTGCTAAAAGCCTCTTCATTGGATAAAATGGTATTTTCTGCATTGAAGTACGCACAATAGATGCTTTGAGTTATCCTGACACAATAGATGCCTTATATCTGAAGTCTATGAAGGTTGCAATATTATTCCCGGGACAAGGTTCGCAGTTTACAGGTATGTGCAAATCATTGGTTAATGATTTTCCTTATGTAAAAGAGTATTTCAACGAAGCGGATGAATTACTTGGTTTTGATATGCTGAAATTGTGCTTGAACGGCCCGGAAGAGAAGTTAAACCTTACAGAAAATGCACAACCTTGCATATTGCTCAACAGTTATTGTGCTTTTCAGGTTTTGCGGCAAGAATGTAATATTAAACCGTTTTTACTTGCCGGACATAGTTTGGGTGAAATTTCCGCGCTGTGCTGTAGTGGAGCCATAATGTTCAAAGATGCCATAAAAATCGTTAGAAAGAGAGGCCAGCTAATGCAGGATGCCGCCGGTTTGGGAACCGGGTCAATGATAGCCATCAACGGGTTGTCGGTGAAAAAGGTTCAGACCATAATGGATGCCATAGATTCTAAGGGATGTGCCGTTATTTCGAATATCAATTCAGAATTTCAGATTGTGGTCTCAGGCAAGAAGGAGATTGTCCTTAACATTGGTATTGAAGCTAAAAATCTTGGCGCTGTAACCATTCCGCTTAAAGTTAGCGCTCCTTTCCATAGCCCGATGATGAAACCAGCAGCCGTAGCATTTGAAAATGAATTGAATAATTACACCTATGCCAAACTGAATTATCCTGTAATGTCAAATGTCAGGAGTAAGCCATATCGTAATGAAAATGAGATTATTCCTTTGCTAGTCGATCAGGTTATTTCACCTGTAAACTGGCTTAAAATTTCTTCCTACCTGATCAGAGCGGGCGTGGATAGAACGCTGGAACTACCTCCCGGGAAAACATTGACCAAACTCTCTGCCGCAGAAGGGGGCAAAATATCTCATTTTGTCTTTGATCAATTCAGAGAGTTGTTTGTTAGCCTGCAAAATAGCCAACATCTCTAAATTTTGAAAATGCAAAAATACCTTTTTGTTTTGATCATGCTGTTTTCTGTCTGGATGATGTCTTTACAGTTGAAAGCACAGTCGCCTGAAAAATGGTGGTTGAAGAGTTCCCGCGTCGACACTGTTAAAAAGAAACTTTTGGTCCATGCTGATATGAAATATAGCTATACCAGAATGAAAGGGGTATTGAGCGGAGAAATGCATGTTGGAGATATTACACTGGTAGAAAGAAAGGGTTATTTTACAAATTTCTCGAAGTGTGGTATTGACAAAATGGATATTAGTCTAAAAGGCACCACGCCTATTGCTTTCAAAAGCACCTCCTATTATATAACAGACTATATAGATGCAGATCTTTCTAAATTAGTTTTTTGTCAGACAGGTTTTATCTGGGAGAGAGACGATCTTCTGTTAATTCAAAACAGGTATTCTTTTTATACCGGGTTGGGGACAAATATCTTACTGTTTAAAAAATTGAAATTGAAATCAATGGCTGCAATGGGGAGAATCAACCAGGATTATACGATGCCGGTTGACATTGTTGATGTTATAAAAGGTGCTTATGCGGCGTTTTATTGTAAGCATAATATTGATTTTACGATTACTCCATCGCTTTCATTTGTGGGTTATATTTATTACTTATCAAATATTGATGACACAAAAAGATACCGGTATGGTACCAACCTGAATCTTCAGATAGGGATATTCAAACATGTTAATTTGGTAATCGGCTATAGTTACAGGTACGACAGGGAGCTTGTTCTGTTTGGTGCGACGCCGGATTATAGTACACAAAATCTTGGTATTGAAGTAAGCTTATGAACGAAATTGGTCAAGACAAAATATACCCACTGACTTTACCGCAGCAGACATTTTATTACGACTATCTTCTTCACCAGAATGACTGCAAATACAACATGGGTGGATTCCTGTTGTTAAATGGGGAACTGGATATTGATTTGCTTAGAAAAGCCTTCAACTATGTAATCTCAAAATACGATGCACTACGCCTCAGATTTGTAACTAGGGACGGCGAACTATTTCAGAAGTTTATTTCAGAATATCAATGCGATATCGAATACCTGGATTTCAGAGACAAAGAAAATCCATACCAAGAGGCCATTCAATTCCTTGTAAAAGAAAATGCCAGACCTTTCCCTTTCGAGGATGTTACTCTATTCAAGGAAATGGTTTTACAAACCGGAGACAGACAATTTATATTCTTTCCAAGATTTCATCATTTCTCCAACGATGCTTACGGTAAGTATATTGTTACAAAGGTTATATCCGAAACCTATAACAGCTTATTGATAGATGGTAGTTATCCGGAAATGAAATCATCCTCTTATCTTGATTTTTTGGAGGACGATATTAGTTACAGGGAATCGGATACCTTCAAAAGCTCTTCTGAATTCTGGCGTAATAAACTGATGCCATTGCCTGAGCCGCTTGAATTTACCACTAAAAAACATGGCATTAGAAATTTTTCCCTTCACAATGAAAGAGTTACCCTAAACCTGCACCGGATATGTTATGCTTCAATGTTGAAGATTGCTGAAGAGGTCGATGTTACACCTTTTCAGGCATTGCTGGGGATCTTATACACAACGCTCAATAAATTATACAATCAAACCGATATTGTAATAGGTATGCCGGTTCTCAACCGGAGTAATCACAAGTTTCGGAATACTCCCGGACTTTTTATGAATATGATTCCACTCAGGTTGTGCCTGTCGGCGGAATGGACTTTCAAAGATATTCTGAACGCAATAAAAGCCGAAGTAAAAGAGAGCTATCGGCATCAAAGACTACCTCTTACTGAAACTTTCAAACATTTTCGCGGCAATCCTGAATTTAAAAATGAACTGTTCGATGTAACCTTTGTTTACAGGAAAATGGACTTTTCGCAGAAATTTGGGAATGCAAAACTCAATAGTGTAACATTAGATACGCAATTAAGAAGCGAAAGTCTGAGTCTGGAGGTTGATGAATATGACGATGATGAAAATGTAAATGTATTCTTTAATTACAATCCGCTCGTATTATCGGAATTGGAGGTTGTCCAGTTTGCCAGATGTTTTGAATCGGTTCTTTTCGAATTGATTTATTTCCCCGGGAAAAGCATCAAAGAAGTAAAATTTATTAGCGAATTTGAACAACACAAGATTTTAAAAACTTTCAATACAAATGGTGAAGTAAAACATGCTGTTAAAACAATTGTTGGGAAGTTTGAAGATTGTGCCCGTGATTATTCGAATAAGACTTCAATCATAAAAAACGAAGAATCGTTAACCTATCACGAGCTCAACGTTAAAGCAAATCAGATTGCCAATTGCCTCATTGAACAGCATAATATTTCCAAAGGTGACATCGTCTGTTTGGCTGCAGAACGTTCAATTGATGCAGTAGCTGCTATGTTGGGTATCATGAAAACCGGCGCTGTTTATCTCCCGGTGGATAGCCATAATCCACGAGACAGGATAGGGTATATACTGAAAAACAGTAGTGCGAAGTTACTCATCACAGATAATGCGGGAAATGAAGACTTGATTGAGCAAGTTTTATTGCTGAATGAAATTGAAAGTACGAACAACGGTAATCCTTCAATAGATATTCGCAACGAAGATTTGGCATACATCATTTATACTTCAGGCTCTACCGGCATGCCCAAAGGTGTCATGATTGAACACGGAAGTTTTATGAATATGTTCGTGAACATGATCGGGATCTTTGGAGTTTCTGAAACTGATAAGGTTCTCGCATTAGCATCTTTAGGATTTGATGCGGCTATTTTTGAAATATTTCAGGCACTGCTGACCGGAGCGGTTCTCGTGATTCTGGATAAGGAAATCATACAGGATCCGACATCATTCATACACCATATGAATGAAAAGAAAATTACCGTTGCTACAATTCCACCAGCTTACCTGAATGCACTTGACAAACCGGAATTTCCTCATCTTGTTACAATGGTTACGGCTGGTGAATCGGCAATTGTTTCGGACGTGAACCATTATAAAAAATCATTGCGATTTATTAATGGATATGGTCCGACCGAAACATCGGTTTGTGCATCCTATTACATTGCTGAGAAAGAAAAAGAATATCAAAATAGTGTGCCTATCGGGAAAACAGTCCCAGGCTCTTCCATTTATATTCTCAATTCAAACCTTGAGCCTTTGCCGATAGGTTTTCCGGGTGAACTCTGCATTTCCGGACCCTCTCTGGCACGTGGATATTTGAACAACAAAGAACTAACCGATCAAAAATTTGTCGCCAATCCATTTGAAGGAAACAGGAGAATGTACCGTACTGGCGATAAGGCCCGGTTTCTGCCGGATGGCAATATTGAATTTATCGGCAGAATTGATGACCAGATAAAAATAAAAGGAAACCGGATCGAATTGGGTGAAATTGAAAACCGCATAAAAAAATATCCACTTGTCAAAGAGGTGGTTGTGCTTGACGTTGAATCCAATTGCATGAAAAATATCGCTGCATTTGTCTCAGGTGATCGAGAAATTGATTTATCCGCATTAAGGAATTTCCTTTTGGAGTTCCTTCCTGTATACATGATGCCGCAACATTTCAATTTTGTCGATAAATTTCCATTGACTCAAAATGGGAAAATAGACAAAAATGCATTGAGAAAAATGATCTCGGCCAAACCTGTCGAAATCCAAGATCTTCTGGGTGAACCATCGGAACTAGAAAAGAAACTCATCCCAATTTTTGAGCATGTTCTGGATTGCAAGCCAATTGGCGTAAATGATAATTTTTTCGAATTGGGCGGAGAGAGCCTAAAAATTGCACGTCTCATTACCCGAATAAAAAAGGAGCTTCAGCTGGAGATCAATTTTAAGGCCATCTTCGATAGGCCTACAGTACGGGGAGTAGCCTCGGAACTGGCCCGGTTGAGTTTTAGTCAGCGTGATGATATTAAAGCTTCCCCGACCAAAGAGTTTTATCCGCTTTCGCATGCACAAAAACGATTGTGGATTCTTTCACAGGATAGGGATAATGCCGCTGTTTACAACATGCCTGTTCCGCTTTTATTAGAAGGCAGGGTGAATTTGCAGTGTCTAGAGCGAGCCATCCATGCAATCATTGAAAGGCACGAAGCGCTCAGGACAGTTTTTATAGATGTTGAAGGCACTCCCTGTCAAAAAGTATTGGCCACACCTGATTTCATTATTAAAGAAAATGATGTAAGTCTTGATAAAGATGGTGCAGACAAGGCGGATGTTTTTATCAACCAAGGGATAATGGCTCCTTTTGATCTTTCATGTGAGATTCCTGTCCGTGCACAAATCGTTAAGATTGATGAAGAGAAATATGTTTTTCTGATGGTGATCCACCATATTGCCGGGGATGGAATATCGATAGGCATCATCATGGATGAATTGTCTCAGTTGTATAATTCGTTCAACGCGGGAGATCAAAAGTCTGTTTTGAAACCGCTAAAGATTCAGTACAAAGATTATTGCGTTCATGAACAGACCCTGCTTGAAAGCGAACAGTATCTGAAAGAAAAAGAATATTGGTTAAAAACCCTGTCCGATCCTATTCCAGTACTTCATCTGCCAACAGACAGAATACGACCCCCAATAAAAACTTACCAGGGGAATTATCTGTTTGCTGAAATGGACAAATCGCTTACAAACAATTTGTTGGCATTTGGGAAAGACAATGGTGTTAGTCCATTCATGGTACTGCTTGCTTCGGTGAATATCTTGCTGCATAAATATACATTGGATGAAGATATCATCGTTGGCTCACCCGTTGCAGGCAGAAATCACCAGGAGCTTGAAGATCAGGTTGGCCTCTATCTCAACACCCTAGCGCTTAGAAATCAGATTACTTCCGGGGTGAATTTTAGGGATTTTCTGCTGAACGTAAAGAATAAAGCATCAGAAGCATTTTCAAACAGTAACTATCCTTTCGATAGTCTCATCCGTAATTTGAATCTTGAAAGGGACACATCCAGGTCTCCTTTGTTCGATGTTCTTGTTCAATATCAAAATCAGGATGCGATGATCCTAAAACTTAATGAGATAAAGTCATCGTTTTACAGGGTCGATTATACGGCCAACAAGTTTGATCTGATTTTTACATTTACAGAAAGCGAAGACAAAATTGGGTTTAGTATCGGATACAACACAAATTTATTCAATCCTGACAGAATTGAACGAACTGCGCGGCACCTTCTTAATACTTTATCCTGTGTCCTGGACAAACCGGATATTTGCATCAAAGAGATCAATATTCTTGACAAATCCGAGGAGAGACAACTCCTTCGAATGTCGGAAGGTCCCAACCTGAAGCAAGATGGAAAAACCGTTATAGATCTTTTTGAGGAACAGGTAAATACTTCTCCTGGAAACCCAGCCTTGGTATTTAGCGATCAAAAGTTGTCGTACAAACAATTGGATCAAAGAGTTAATGAGGTTGCCAATGAAATATTGAACCGCATATCCGTTGCCCCTGATGATATTGTTGCGATCATGGCGCCTCGTTCTGAACTCATGGTGATTGGCATCCTGGGAATATTAAAAGCAGGTGCGGCTTATTTGCCCATCAGTCCTGACTTGCCAAAGGAACGTGCTAAGTTTATGCTTTCTGATAGCCGGACAAAACTGTTGTTGACAGAAGCCAGCGTGAGAGCCCAGGCCGAAGAAATCCTTAAACATGCCAATCCCTGCCTTGAAAAAGAGATTGCATTACTCGATATAAGCAGGATCGAGAATCCTTCAAGTTTAGCTCCAGCCGCAAAAATCCACAACTCGGCTCTCGCCTATCTCCTGTACACTTCAGGATCGACTGGTATGCCCAAAGGAGTAATGATAGAGCACCACAGTCTGCATAATCTGGTTTTGGGATTGGCGGACGGAATTTATGATACAATTTCTGCTCCTTTGAATATCTCCCTGATATCTCCGTTTGTCTTCGACGCCTCTGTAAAGCAAATTTTTTATGCATTGGGTTTTGGCCATTGTCTTGATATTGTACCTGATGAAACAAAGGCCAGTGGCAGAAAACTGCTTGACTATTACAAGGATCATCAAATCAATGTATCTGATGGGACACCAATTCATTTGGAAATAATAGCCGATGAACTAAGCCTGGGAAAAGAGAGCTATCTGCCCGAAAGATTTGTTATCGGAGGTGAACAATTACTGTATCAATCGGTTAAATCCTTTTTTGAAAGAACTGACTCTAATTCGCCGATCGTAACAAACGTTTATGGCCCCACGGAATGCTGCGATGTGGCAACTTTTTTTAGCATTACACCGGAATATTTCCGGAAAGCAGATACTGAATTGAGTCCCATCCCGGTAGGACGACCAATCAACAACGTTCAGGTTTATATACTTGATTCCAACCTTTCCCCGGCGCCTGTCGGGGTAAATGGGGAGTTGTATATTGCCGGTGAAGGGCTTTCCAGAGGCTATATCAACAGACCGGAATTATCTGAGGAGCGATTTCTTGAAGTTGATTTTGCGCCGGGTAAAAGAATTTACAAAACCGGAGACATTGGGCGTTATCTCGATGACGGGAATATTATCCTTTCGGGAAGGGCAGATGATCAGATAAAGCTCCGCGGATTTAGGATCGAGTTAGCAGAAATTGAGAGCTGCCTAAGAAATTTCTCCAAAATTAGCTTATCTGCGGTCATTGCAGTGGGTGAGGATATTGAAAAGGCAATAGCTGCCTATTATACCGCTAGCGAAAAAATTGAAGGTGATGATTTAAGGCATTTCCTGTCACTTCATCTACCCGGCTACATGATCCCTTCCTATTTCATCCAACTGGAAAATCTGCCGGTAACCACCAATGGCAAAGTAGATAAAAAATCTCTTCCTGCTCCGGTCAAAGAAATTTTATCGGAAGAAAGTTCTGTGGTCCAGGGAGATATGCTTGAGGAAAAATTGTCCGAGATATGGAAAGAGTTGCTGCACATTAACCATGTTAACCCCAATGATAATTTCTTTAAACTTGGCGGACATAGTTTAATAGCTATACGGC
>JBBIUJ010000098.1:0-12856 GCA_037440345.1 Prolixibacter sp. | reverse complement strand
TTAACAGTTATTTGCACCTCCCCGCAGCTTATCGCAGCTTATCACGTCCTTCTTCGCCTCTGAGAGCCAAGGCATCCTCCGTACGCCCTTGTTTACTTTCTTACTGTTTCCGGCGATACCCGGTTCTAACTCAGGATAAATCCTTCCCTATCACCTTCGAACCGCCCTTCCAGCGTCTTTCTTTACTCTTTCGTCTCTTCCAGCATGTCAATGAACTTTGCCCTTACTAAGGGCGGGTGGAGAATAAGGGAGTCGAACCCTTGACCTCTTGAATGCAAATCAAGCGCTCTAGCCAACTGAGCTAATCCCCCGATTGTATTCTATTTCAATATTATATGAACTGATATTGTTGTGTCAACCGTTGACTTCACAATACTATTTTAATATTTGATTAAGCAAAAAAAATGTCAAAATGATTTTTTGTCCATTTTCACATTTCAAAATTTTCACAATTTCAAATTCGTTTCTGGTAGTCCCGCCCAGATTTGAACTGGGGACCTCTACATTATCAGTGTAGCGCTCTAACCAGCTGAGCTACGAGACTGTAACTACAGTTATGAGTGATGAGTGATGAGTTATCAATGATGAAGATGGGGCACTATTCCTCAAACCCCGTCATAACTTATAACTCATAACTTATAACCCGTATTTAATGTCTTTAAAAAAAAGGCAGAAGAGAATTCTATAATCCCAAATCTTTGATCCTACTCTTAACACCGGCGCCAAAACCTTCCGGTCTCCAGAAAGGAGGTGTTCCAGCCACACCTTCCGGTACGGCTACCTTGTTACGACTTAACCCTAGTCACCAATTTTACCCTAGGCCGCTCCTCGCGGTCACAGACTTCAGGTACCCTCGGCTCCCATGGTTTGACGGGCGGTGTGTACAAGGCCCGGGAACGTATTCACCGCATCATGGCTGATATGCGATTACTAGCGAATCCAGCTTCACGGAGTCGGGTTGCAGACTCCGATCCGAACTGAGACCGACTTTTCCGGATTAGCTACCCCTCGCGGGGTTGCTGCCCTCTGTATCGGCCATTGTAACACGTGTGTAGCCCTGGACATAAGGGCCGTGCTGATTTGACGTCATCCCCACCTTCCTCTCACCTTACGGTGGCAGTCTGAATAGAGTCCTCAGCATGACCTGTTAGCAACTATTCATAAGGGTTGCGCTCGTTATGGGACTTAACCCGACACCTCACGGCACGAGCTGACGACAACCATGCAGCACCTTGTAAGTCGTCCTTGCGGAAAGCCAAATTTCTTCGGCGGTCGTCTCACATTTAAGCCCAGGTAAGGTTCCTCGCGTATCATCGAATTAAACCACATGTTCCTCCGCTTGTGCGGGCCCCCGTCAATTCCTTTGAGTTTCACTCTTGCGAGCGTACTCCCCAGGTGGATAACTTAACGCTTTCGCTAAGCCGCTGACTGTGTATCGCCAACAGCGAGTTATCATCGTTTACGGCGTGGACTACCAGGGTATCTAATCCTGTTTGATCCCCACGCTTTCGTGCATCAGCGTCAGTAAACCGCTAGTAAGCTGCCTACGCAATCGGTGTTCTGTGTAATATCTAAGCATTTCACCGCTACACTACACATTCCGCCTACCTCATGGTTACTCAAGTAAAACAGTTTCAATGGCAGGTCTACAGTTGAGCTGCAGATTTTCACCACTGACTTATTCCACCGCCTACGCACCCTTTAAACCCAATAAATCCGGATAACGCTTGCACCCTCCGTATTACCGCGGCTGCTGGCACGGAGTTAGCCGGTGCTTATTCATGCAGTACCGTCAATACCCATCACGATAGGTACATTCTTCCTGCACAAAAGCAGTTTACAACCCATAGGGCCGTCTTCCTGCACGCGGGATGGCTGGTTCAGGCTCCCGCCCATTGACCAATATTCCTCACTGCTGCCTCCCGTAGGAGTCTGGTCCGTGTCTCAGTACCAGTGTGGGGGACCTTCCTCTCAGAACCCCTAGACATCGTCGCCTTGGTAGGCCGTTACCCTACCAACTAGCTAATGTCACGCATGCCCATCCTTTACCGCCTCAGCTTTTATCGTTCCCCCATGCAGGAGTACAATATTATGGGGTATTAATCCGCCTTTCGACGGGCTATCCCCCTGTAAAGGGCAGGTTGCATACGCGTTACTCACCCGTGCGCCGGTCTCAGATATTGCTACCTTACCCCTCGACTTGCATGTGTTAAGCCTCCCGCTAGCGTTCATCCTGAGCCAGGATCAAACTCTCCGTTGTATAGAAAATTTTAAATTATATCCTTTTAACCTCAGGCTTTGGCTCAATTACCAAATGTTCTTCGCAGAATCTTTCGCTAACCTTTTTCAGTCAACTAAAATCCGGAACATAGTATCTTCTCTTCTTACCTTCTTCTCAATATCTTTCAATGAACTTTTCTCTTATTCCTTTTTCCCCCTCCCTGACCTAAGCCCTCTTTCTCGTCCGGCTTTCACCCCGAAAGGGAGTGCAAATGTAATGCGTTTTTATTTCATGTACAAACCTTTTTGTAGGTTTTTTCCGAAATCTTTCGCTCTGCCTGGGCATCATTAACCAATTTCTCAATCTCTGAACGCCCCTCTCAATGAACTTGGCCTAAAAACTTCCAGAATAGTTACCCATTCATCGCTCTTAAATGTGGGTGCAAAGATAGAGACTTTTTGTTCTTCACAATACCTTAGTCACCTTTTTTTGAGAGAAATGGAAATACCGTTTATCAGATTAAATATCAACCATATACAAAACAAACTAAGTGTATCGTGATACGAAAACTGTAAATCTAACGGTTTTCACGGTAGTTAAAAATTAACTTTTGCGCCGAAAATCTCAGTGAAAGCATCCAATACCGTTTTTTTCACCTCTTCCATACTGATAGACTTTCCCAACTCCTTTGCCATGGAGGTTACTCCTTTGTCGATAATTCCGCATGGATGGATGTACCGATAATAATCCAAATCGGTATTTACATTCAATGCAAAACCATGCATGGTTACGTGCCGGGAACTCTTGACTCCTATGGCACAGATTTTACGTGCTGCCGGTTCCCCTACATCCAGCCATACACCGGTAGCTTGGGGATCACGTGAACTGGTGATTCCAAATTTAGCAAGTGCACGAATAATCACCTCCTCTATATTATATATATATTGTCTCAATCCGATCCCAAAGTTTTCCAGGTCCAGAATCGGATAACCAACCAACTGACCGGGGCCATGAAAAGTAATGTCGCCTCCCCGGTTGGTCTTGTAGAAACTAATCTGCTTGTCGGCCAGTTGGGCACTGTTCAGCAAAAGATTGTGGCTCTCGCCGCTTTTCCCCAGCGTATAAACCGGCGGATGTTCGACAAACAGAAGATAACCTGGTGTGACGATTCGCGTATGCTCTGCAAGATCCTGATTATGAAGCTTCAAATCAATGATTCCCTTCATCAGCGACTCCTGTCTGTCCCAGGTTATGCCATATTCGGATAGTCCAAGATCGAGGAATTGTATCGTTTGCATTCGTAAATATTTTGTTTCAAGATTGTTTGATCAGATGTCTTTCGGCATGGTAAGAAGACCGGACCAGTGGTGCGCTCTCAACAATCCTAAATCCGCGAGCCAGTCCCTCATTTTTGAAATTGGCAAACTGGTCGGGATGCAGGTATTCGACCACCTCCAGATGTTTCCTGGTTGGCTGAAGGTACTGGCCAATGGTCAAAACCTCACAGTTCGCCTGCCTCAAATCGTCCATGCATTGTAAAACTTCATCCGATGTTTCTCCAAGACCGACCATGATCCCTGACTTGGAAACCAGACCGAACGATCCGATCAGCTCAACCACTTTCAGGCTGGTCCGGTATTTTGCACGGCTCCTAACCATCGGTGTAAGCCGCTCGACAGTTTCAATGTTGTGGGAGATGATATCTGGTTTTGCCAACGCGATCAATTCTACTAATTCAGGCTTCCCATCAAAATCAGGAATTAAGACCTCAATGGTCGTCTCTTGATTTATCAACCGGATCTGATTGATCGTCCCGGCCCAGTGAGCCGCTCCGCCATCCGGAAGATCATCGCGATCGACTGAAGTTATCACCACATGTTTCAATCCCATCAACCGGATCGATTCGGCCACCCTGGCCGGTTCTGCAGGATCGGGCGGTAGTGGCTTTCCCGATAGGGTAGCACAGAATTTACAGGAGCGCGTACAAATCTCACCCAATATCATGAAAGTGGCTGTACCGGCACCCCAGCATTCGCCCATGTTGGGACATTTGCCGCTGGAGCAGATGGTATGAAGATGATGTCCTTCAACGATCTGTTTGACCTGTCTATAATTGGTCCCGGTAGGAAGTTTGATTTTCAGCCAGTCGGGTTTTTGTCTTCTTTCCATTCTGATTGATATGAGCAGACAAAGATAAACCGAATAAGTACAAATATCGATGATCGATTTTATGATTTTGGTCAACAGGGCTCCGGACAAAGCCGATAGGTCAAGGACATAGATTGACAAAAAACGATGCCTTGTTCACATCCAAAAGTTGATGGTTTAATTCCAATCGCTTCAAACCATTCGTCTGGCAATAAGCCTATCAAAAATGTGAACCATTTTTATTTACATTTGAGCCTTCCAAATACAAGAAAAAAGGATGAACCCAATAACTGTTTTTCGAAAATTTCCCACCAATTTCTGGTACGCCAATGCCATGGAGTTGTTTGAGCGATGGGCCTTTTACGGGTTCTACATGCTCTTTGCCCTTTATCTGACCGGATCCACCGATCAGGGCGGACTCGGGTTTACCCAAACCCAGAAAGGGTTGATGATGGGAATCGGAACGGCCATCCTCTATTTTTTACCCTTAATCACCGGCGCTATTGCGGACAGGATCGGATACCGCAAAACGCTATTTATTGCCTACAGCCTTTATACACTGGCGTTTTTGATGATGCCAATGTTTCACACCTACTCCATGGTCTTTCTCCTGTATCTTTTTCTGGCCATTGGAGCGGCGCTTTTTAAGCCCATCATCTCGGCAACTGTGGCCAAAACCACCAACAGCGAGACCTCTTCCATCGGATTCGGCATCTTTTACATGATGGTCAACATTGGCGCTTTTGTGGGACCGTTTGTTACCAGTTTCTTCCGGAAATATTCGTGGGAATATGTTTTCTATGCATCTGCTGTGGTGATCGCCTTCAATTTCATCCTGCTGATCTTTTTGTTTAAAGAACCCGAAAGGGAAAAAGGAGATGCTCTAACCCTGAGCCTAAAGGATGAACTAAAAAGGCTATTTGGGAATATTCTTGAAGCCCTTGCTGACCGGCGGTTTTTACTGTTTCTGTTAATTATTGCCGGCTTCTGGACCATGTATTATCAACTTTTCCTCTCTTTACCCGTCTTTATCGACCAATGGGGAAATACCCATCCGGTTTTCAATTTTCTGCATAGCTTGTGGCCCTGGCTTGCAAGTAAAATGGGATCAACCGACGGTACCATTCCAGCAGAACTGATGATCAATGCTGATGCAGGTTTCATCATCCTCTTCCAGATTATCGTTTCCTCCATTGCCATGCGCTACAAACCCCTGAAGGTGATGACTACGGGGATCCTCATAGCCTCTTTAGCAATGGGTTTGTGTTTTTCCACGCAGAACGGGATGCTGATGATACTTTTCCTGATGCTTTTTTCATTTGGGGAGATGTCCAGTTCTCCAAAAATCACAGAATATATTGGCCGGATAGCACCGCCAAATAAGACCGCTCTCTACATGGGTTGTTCGTTTATTCCGGTGGCCATCGGATCGTTTTTTGGCGGATTTGTTTCCGGAAATGTGTACCAGAACCTATCGGATAAAATATCCTTTGCCCAGCTTGAAGCGGTTTCCAGAAATTTTCAACTACCCGCTATCAGCGAACATTTTTCCCAAAATGATTACCTTTATGCTGCTGCACGAAAAATGGGAATGACCAATACGGAGTTCACCCAATTTTTATGGGACAAATATCACCCATCCTCCATCTGGATGGTGATAACAGGAATTGGAATTGGCGCCGCAGTACTGCTTTTTCTGTATGACCGATATGTCGTTAAACACATCAATGCCAATGAGTGATTTTACCAACAGCCTGCTTCGTTCAACTTCCTCCCGGGTACAAAAATTGATGGGCGCATTTTTATTGGTCTTGCTTTCCTTATCGGCATTTTCGCAGGAAGGTCCAGTACTTTATGTAAACCATGCATATGCTGATTCCCCTTCAGTCGGAAAGCTGATGGTAGAAATCAATAACCTCAACTTCTTCAAAGACAACGAATTCAAGAGCAAATACATAGACGGATATACCCTAACGGGGATGTGGCTACGGCCTAAGTTGCTCTATTATCCGGATGAAAAATTCCGATTGGAGCTTGGCGGGCAGGTTCTGGCCTACAATGGACGGGAGGACTATAAATTATATCCATGGTTTTCTGCGGTTTACATGCCAACCAAAAACGTCGCTTTTCGCATGGGAAACATAGATCAGAATCAAAACCATGGGTTGGCGGAACCGGTGATGGATAGTGAACATATATTGAAAGATAAACCTGAGGCAGGCTTTCAGGCAAAATTTAACTTCGGCCGATGGAATGCCGATTTATGGATCGATTGGCAAAAGATGATATTCAAGGGAGATCCCTACAAAGAGCGGTTCGTATTTGGAACTGCCGGTGCAGTCACTTTGTTCCAAAATGAAAAACGAAAGCTTTCAATGCCAATTGTCTTCAACGGATTGCATGAAGGGGGTGAAATTGATGCAGCACCGGGTCCTGCACAAACACACATTGTTGTGTCGGAAGGAGTTAAATATGAATACAAAACGGGGGGGGAACTGGTTAAATCAGGCCGCCTGGAGTGTTCCTTTCTGCAATCCACCTATCCTCAAAATGAAACAGCGCTCCCCGGAAAAAGCGGGTTTGGTTTTTTCATTCAAACTGCCATGAACACCGATTACGGCACTTTTGCTACGGGATACTGGCAGGGGAACCGCTTCTTCACTCCACTGGGAATGCCGCTCTATCAAAATGGGGCAGCCGGACAAGTTGCAGCCGTCGAGGTAAATCGCCTGGTGGTTTTATCGTATCGTTACGATCACAAAATATTTGATCAGAGCAGATTCGGCTTCGCAAGTGACCTCTTTTACAATCCCTCAACCCGGAAAATTTCAAATGCTGCTGCACTCTATCTGACGGTCAATCTTTCCATTTTATGCAGTAAAAAAGCGCTTTAGGTCTTCTTTACTCCCAAATGATGCTTTAACTCCTGATATTGTACTACTTATTTTTTCAAAGGAGTTGTTGTTTTCAAAAAATACGCTACTTTTGCAGTCCCGATTTTATCCTAATTTGTCGTTGTACGGATTGGAGGCGGTATCAACCTTAGCAAAATTTATCGAATAGTGGAATTCGGTAAACTGGTACAGCACTGATTCGACAGGTGAACCGACAAAAAATGGATTGTATCACATTATAAATTGAACCGAAAGTGGACACTTTAAGTTACAGAACCGTATCGCTGAACAAAGCAACGGTACAAAAAGAATGGGTAGTGGTAGATGCCACAGACCAGATCCTGGGTAGATTGTCAAGTAAGATTGCATTGGTACTCAGAGGCAAACACAAACCTGGCTATACTCCTCACGTGGATTGCGGCGACAATGTTATCGTCATCAATGCTGAGAAAGTTCGTTTGACCGGGAATAAGATGAAAGGCAAAGTTTACATCCGCCACACGGGTTATCCGGGCGGTCAGCGTTTCCAAACTGCTGAAGAACTAATGGCCAAACATCCTGCCCGTATGGTCGAAAAAGCCGTAAAAGGTATGTTGCCGAAGAATAGTCTTGGAGCCAAGCTGTTCACCAATTTGCATGTTTATGTTGGAGCTGAGCACGATAACGCCGCACAGCAACCAAAAGTTATTAACCTTGACAATATTAGATAAGTATCATGGAAGTTATTAACGCTTTAGGCAGGAGAAAAACTGCTGTTGCCCGTGTATACCTTACTGAAGGCAAAGGAAATATTACCATCAACAAAAGAGAATTGAACGAGTACTTCCCGGTAGGAACGCTGCAATATGTTGTTCAGCAACCTTTGCACCTTTGTGAAGTAGCCGGTCAATACGACATCAAAGTAAATCTGGACGGTGGTGGTCTGACAGGTCAGGCCGAAGCACTTCGTCTTGGTATCTCCCGTGCACTGTTGAAAGTCAGCGCTGATTTCCGTCCAAAACTGAAAGCCGCCGGATTTTTAACCCGCGACCCACGCGAAGTGGAACGTAAGAAACCGGGGCAACCAAAAGCACGCAAGAGATTCCAATTCTCGAAACGTTAATCGATTTAAACATTATTTCTTTTTAATAACAGGTTTAGCATCTAAATTTTCCGGACTCCCTTTGCGGACTACCGGGAGATTGACTGAACAGAAAGTAAACAATTCATTATGCCAAGAACAGAATTTAAGCAGTTGCTGGATGCAGGCGTTCACTTCGGACACCTCAAACGCAAATGGAATCCAAGTATGGCTCCCTATATCTTCATGGAGAAGAACGGGATCCACATCATCGACCTGCAAAAAACAATTGTAAAAATTGACGAAGCTGCCGATGCGCTCAAACAAATCGCCCGTTCAGGCCGCAAGGTCATGTTCGTTGCGACCAAAAAACAGGCGAAATCAATCGTAGCCGAGAAAGTATCCGCGGTAAATATGCCTTATGTGGTTGAACGTTGGCCAGGTGGTATGCTTACCAACTTCCCAACCATCCGTAAGGCTGTTAAGAAGATGTCAACCATCGACAAGATGATCAAAGATTCGAGCTGGGACAACCTTTCCAAGCGCGAAAAACTTCAGATTACCCGTCAAAGGGCTAAACTGGAGAAGATCCTTGGTTCAATCGTTGACCTGACCCGTTTGCCTGCAGCGCTCTTTATCATCGACGTGATGAAAGAGAAGATCGCAGTTCGCGAAGCCCAGCGCTTGAGCATCCCTATCTTTGGGATGGTAGATACCAACTCCGATCCAAACGGCATCGATTTCGTAATCCCGGCCAACGACGATGCTTCACAATCCATCGATCTGATCGTTGGCGTGATGTGCGATGCAATCAAAGATGGTCTTTCAGACCGCAAAGTTGAGCGTGATAGCGAGGAAAAGGACGAAAAACCTCTTTCAACCCTTAAAAAAGGTCGCAAGGCTGTAGCCAAAATCATTGTTGAAGACGATGAGGACGTAGAGGCCGACGACAATGAGGATATCCTTGAAGAAGAACTCGATGCAATTCTTGTAGACGAGGATGCAGCCGATGAGGAAGAAGAGGAAGATCTTGCTGAAGAGGCAAAGTAATTATTTCAAATATTTATTCTGAGATGGAAATTAGTACTGCAGATGTAGTCAAATTGCGCAAAGCAACAGGCGCAGGAATGATGGATTGCAAAAATGCTTTGGCTGATGCCGAAGGAAACTTTGATCGTGCGGTGGAGATCATCCGCGAAAAAGGCAAACTGGTTGCCAGCAAGCGTGCCGACAGGGAATCATCTGAAGGTGTTGTTCTGGCTAAAGTATCTGCCGACCAAAGTTTTGGGGCCATTATATCCCTCAATTGCGAAACAGATTTCGTTGCAAAAAATGAGAATTTCGTTGCACTTACCCATAAAATTCTTGATCAGGCACTTGCCAACAAAAGCAACAACCTGGACGCTGTTAAAGCATTGGTTCTTGATGGACGTACCATCGGTGAACAGGTGATGGAGCAGACAGGTATTATCGGAGAAAAGATTGAATTGCCTTTCTACGAATCTGTCGCAGCAGCTTTTGTTGTTCCTTACATCCACCCCGGAAACAAACTGGCTACGCTGGTCGGTTTCAACAAGGTTGTTGATTTGCAGGTCGGAAAAGACGTCGCTATGCAAATAGCTGCCATGAGCCCGGTTGCCATCGACAACGCGGATGTTGCCCCCGCCATTATTGAACAAGAGTTGAAGATTGCCAAAGAAAAATTCCGTTTGGAAGGCAAACCTGAAAACATGCTTGACAAAATTGCACAGGGCGCATTGAACAAATTTTTCAAAGAGAGTACCCTATTGAACCAGGACTTTGTTAAGGACAACAAGATGACAATCCGTCAATACCTTGGAAGCGTTGATAAAGATCTTAAAGTAACAGAGATCAAACGTTTTACATTAAACGTCTGATCAAAGTGTTCCCCCGTGATATTAAAGCCTCCTTCGGGAGGTTTTTTTTTGATTCCTCCCCTTCGGAGAGTGGGAATAAGGTTTGTTATCAAATATTTTTAATATAAATTTGTATTGATTTGAGCGCCCCTAAAATTGGGGATACATGTAATTAATTAAATACATACTGGTTAGAATTTAACCCAAATGATAAAATATAACAGGGTAGTTTTAAAGCTTTCGGGAGAATCCCTTCTCGGAAAACTTCAACACGGCATTGATCAGGAGGTTCTTTCTGATTATGCACTTCAAATCAAAGAGATTATATCCATCGGAATTGAAGTGGGTATCGTCATTGGCGGTGGCAATATTTTCAGGGGTTTGAGTGGTACTGCCAAAGGGTTCGATCGCTGTAAAGGTGACCAGATGGGTATGTTGGCAACTGTAGTCAACAGCCTGGCGCTTGCTTCAGCGCTTGAATCCCTTCAGATAAAGGCCAGGGTACTTACCGCAATTGCCATGCAGCCTATCGGTGAATTTTACACCAAAGAACTGGCTATCAAGGCGCTCGAGAAAGGTGAGGTGGCTATTTTTGCAGCAGGAACCGGGAATCCGTTTTTTACTACCGATACCGCAGCATCGCTGCGTGCCATTGAAGTAGGAGCCGATGTCATGTTAAAAGGCACCCGGGTGGATGGTATTTATACCGCTGACCCTGAAAAGAATTCCTCAGCCATGAAGTTTGAAAAAATATCTTTTGACGAGATTTACTCAAGGGATTTGCGTATCATGGACCTCACAGCCACAACACTTTGCAAAGAGAACAATCTTCCGATTATTGTCTTCAACATGGATAAAAAGGGCAACCTGTTAAAAGTAGTTCATGGCGAACCCATCGGCACCTATGTCTACAATGAGTAGCATCTTAAACGCAAAATCATATACAAATGAATGAGGAAGTTCAAATGTTAATGGATGAAACCATCGAAAGGATGGAGCATGCTTTGGCACATCTTGACCACGAATTGGCGCATATTAGAGCGGGGAAAGCCTCCCCTAGAATGATTGAAGGTGTTTTGGTGGATTATTACGGATCAATGACACCGCTTCCCCAGGTAGCCAATATCAGTACACCGGATGCCCGGACCATTGCCATTCAACCATGGGAGAAGAAGATGATTCACACCATTGAACGTGCCATCATCAACTCCAATCTGGGTTTTAATCCGGAAAACAACGGTGAAATCATCCGCATTAATGTCCCCATTCCAACAGAAGAACGCAGGCGTAATCTGGTCAGGGATGCCCACAAGGAGAGCGAGACGGCAAAAGTTAGTGTCCGTTCTGCCCGAAAAGATGGCAACGATTTTCTAAAAAAACTCTTAAAGGGAAAAGAGATCTCAGAGGATGAAGAGAAAATAGCTGTCGATGAGATCCAGAATCTCACGGACAGCTATACCAAAAAGATTGAGGTGATGTTGCAAGCAAAGGAGAAAGAGATTCTGACCATCTGAAGAACCTCAAAAATCTTACCCCGCCTATTGCTTCCTGATCAGCAACCAAATATCGCTGTATTTCGGGAAGGATGATCTTACTTCGGCAATTCTGGATCGGGCAGCAGATTCTTCAGCATAACTGTCACCACAAACCCGGTACATCCCGCTTTCATTCATCAAAATAACAGGATGAAAATTTTCCGCAGTAAGTGTCTCTTTCAAACGTTTAGCATTTTCCATTACCGAAAAACTACCCATAATAACGAAGAACTTATTGGTGCCATAATTAGCAACTTCGCCAGATGCTGCCGAGAAACGCTCCTCCTTGGATGCAACCGCGATTGGTTTACTTGAACTTGCTTTGGGGGCCGGAGAAGGTGCTGCAACAACCGCAGGGGCAGTTTTTTCCTGAGCCACTGGTTGCGGTTTTGGGGCAATTTTTTGGGTTTTACAAGCTGCCAGAACAACAACGAGAATGAGCAATAGCGATAAGTTCTTCATATTCTTTGTAATTATTTAGTTGAATTGTAAGGTCTCTTTATTTTTGAAACACTGCAACTACAGTCGACCATCTTACCGGCTAAAATACAATTTTTTTTAATCGCTCTACAGAGTTGAGGTTAGATTTAACTCTTTCGGTCCTCCTCCAAAAAAAACAGATTTGGAATGATTACTTTGCAGTAAGTTTTTTGGTATATTTACATTCACAGTATTTTACAATCAGACTAAAAGAAAATTTTGTTTAGACCGGACGCTTAATCCCTTAAAAAAATGACCACTATGCAAAGACGAACTGAGCCGCTAATATTCATTGTTGAAGATAATCCTGTTTATAATAAGCTAGTTGTTAACTACTTGCAGTCAAAAAAATTCACCCATGTAGAAAGCTTTTTTAGTGGTGAAGAGTGTTTAAAAAGAATTGACGATAAACCAGATATCATCATTCAGGATTATCTGCTGGATGGAATTGACGGGATAGGAGTATTAAAACATGTCAAGAAAGTTCTTCCCCATACCGAATTTATCTTCCTTTCTGGTCAGGATAGTGTGGATGTGGCAGTAAATACTTTGAAACTTGGTGCCTTTGATTACATTGTGAAGGACCAGATGGCGCTGAAAAAACTGACTGACAAGATTGGGAAAATATTGGCCCCCAAAGC
>JBBIUJ010000097.1:0-12996 GCA_037440345.1 Prolixibacter sp. | reverse complement strand
TGGAATGAGGCAATTCCGAATCCGGTTGCAGTGCGTTATGCTTGGGCGGATAATCCTGAAGGTGCAAATTTGTACAATGCAGAAGGATTACCGGCTTCACCGTTTGAAACCAATGAACAATGAAATGCTTTTTGTTTCCTTTGCGTTTTCCGTTATGCCCTTTGTAGTTCAACATTAAATTTCACCACAATCCTGCATATGCGGGACAAAGGTTCTCACGAACACAAAGGGGTAATAATCATAACCTTATCGAACGACATTGATTTAATACTAATATAAAATGATGAACCTAAAGTTAAAACTACAAATTGCTTTGACTATACTGATCCTGGGGATCAGCTTATCGACATTTGCAGCAAACAAAGGTAAAGGGATGAAAGATCTCTTCCTGGGGAAATTTTACATCGGAACTGCCATGAATGCCGGGCAAATTGCTGGAAGGGATACCGCCTCAATCCGGATTATCAAGCAACAGTTCAATTCCATTACAGCAGAAAATTGCATGAAATGCGGGCCAATTCATCCTGAAGAAGGGACGTTCAACTTCAAGCTCTCTGACCAGTTTGTTGAATTCGGAATGCAAAATCAGATGTTTGTAGTCGGTCATTGTCTGGTGTGGCATTCGCAGGCTCCCAAATGGTTTTTCGTGGATGAAAAAGGGAACGATGTTTCGCGGGATGTGTTGATCAGCCGAATGAAAAGCCATATTCAAACCGTTGTTGGCCGATATAAAGGCAAGGTAAAAGGGTGGGATGTGGTGAATGAAGTCATTCTGGACGATGGTTCATGGCGCCAGAGCAAGCTTTACACCATCATTGGCCCTGATTACGTAAAGCTGGCTTTTCAGTTCGCGCATGAGGCAGATCCGGATGCAGAACTCTATTACAACGATTACTCGATGGCACTTCCCGGTAGGCGCGAAGGTGTTGTAAAAATGGTGAAAGAACTTCAGAAAGATGGAATCAGGATTGATGGAATCGGGATGCAGGGCCATTGCAGCCTTGATTTCCCGAAGATCGAAGAATTCGAAAAAAGTATATTGGCTTTTGCCAGTCTGGGTGTTAAGGTGATGATTACCGAAATGGATATTTCCGCCCTGCCAAGTCCCAAGGATAGCCGGGGTGCAGATGTCGATTCAAGGGTCGGATACAAGGATGAGCTGAATCCTTATACCAAAGGGTTACCGGAAGAAGTTGAAAAAGCACATGCCAAACGTTACCAGGATTTCTTTGATCTGTTCCTGAAACACCGGGACAAAATCAGCCGGGTTACAATCTGGGGGGTGCAGGACGGCCAATCTTGGAAAAACAATTTCCCGATTCCCGGACGGACTGATTATCCGCTTCTTTTCGATCGTAACTATCAACCCAAAAGTTTTGTAACAAATTTACTTGCAGGAGAGAATACGGGCAATCCCATAAAGTGATCTTAAAACATAAATGAAATATCTTTTACCAAAGTTCTCTATTTTACTTATCAGTAGCATCATTTTCTGTAACTGTAGTAAGAACAAAGGAGATTTAGCACCGGGAGATTTAGTGCAGAACCCGGCTACGCATGTCGGTATCACACTCAATCCATCTGTGACATATCAGAAAGTGAACGGGTTCGGTGGCATGATTGACCCTCCAAGTTGGGTGGGGACCGCCAACCAGATAACGCTCGCAGAAACCGAAAGAATGTACAGCCCAACGGGGTTGGGTTACAATATCATCCGGATGATGGTCTACCCCGACCAGACTAACTGGGGCACAGATATTGCAGTTGCAAAGAAGGCACAGGAACTGGGCGCCATCGTTTTCGCCTCTCCCTGGGAGCCACCTTCCACTATGACCGGAACCCGTACATCAGCTTTTGATGCGACTCAAACTACTAAATACTTACTCCCGGCATATTATAAAGATTACGCCGCCCATCTCAAGGCATTTGTAAACTATATGTCAGCCAATGGGTTGAACCTGTATGCCATATCTGTCCAAAATGAACCTGATATGAATTGGTGCAGCTTCACTCCCACAGAGATTTTCAGTTTTGTCAGGGATTATGGACGTCAATTGGGCAATGTAAAAACAATGGCAGCTGAATCCTTCCATTTTAATCCGGATTATACAGATGTGCTTCTGAATAGTATGGAAACGGTAAATAACTTTGATATTGTAGGTGGCCATATTTATGGCGGCGGGCTAAATGATTATCCTTTGGCGCGACAAAAAAATAAGGAAGTATGGATGACCGAGCACCTTTTGAATGAAGAGAAAAATGGATACGATTGGTTGTGGGCTCCTTCATTGCAGTATATAGCCAAGGAAATCAACGATTGCATGGTGGCTAATTACAACGCCTATGTTTGGTGGTATTTGAAGAGATATTACTCCATGATAGCGGATACGAATACTAAAAGTACGGTGGCTGTTGGGGAAACAACAAAAAGAGGTTATATCCTTTCCCATTATGCCAAATATGCAACCGGTAGGACCCGAATCGGAACGACAGTCCAGGATGCCGATTTATTATCTACGGCTTATATCGGGGTGAATGATATGACAGTGGTAATTATAAATAACAAACCTACCCCAGTTATATTGCAGATAGCTTCTCCATCCGCAATCAGTACTGCATCTGCTGTGGAAACCGATGCAACAAAAAACATGGAATCGATTGCAACAGATGTAAGCAGCGATAAAAAGTCAGTTAACCTGACGCTAACAGAAAAAAGTATTGTATCGGTAAAATTGCTCTTACAATGATTTGGGTATTTCGCCAAATCTTTGAAAAACAATTAGATAATGAGTCCGCTCCGAAAAGGAAAACATAGGAATGCCTCAAGAAGGTTTAATTTTGCCTTTTTTACATATAAAATTTAATATTGTTATAACGACTTGCTGATGAGGACAACTTAGGTGATATTGTTGTCCGATCTTGTCAAGCCGGTAATAACCTTTAATATCACCTTAGGATATAAAAATGCTGAGGAAATGGACATATAGAGCTCTTTGATTCGGTTTACTACAAAATCGCCAGGAAACATTTTTACATAATATATATTTTTTATACATTATTTAATATGTTGAATTGAAATTAATTATTTAATTTGCTCCGGCAATTTACCTAATCAAGTACCATTTAGTAGATCTCAATTAAATGGTATAAAAAAAGCTTTTAGTAATGGAGTTTGTTCTACTATTATGCTCATTTGCTAATACCCAAACCTTTTTGGAAAGACTGAAGGTAAGAATGGCCTCAGCATCCGACACCAAAATCGAGAGATTTGAATTTTGTGACTACACCACTTTACTTTTATTTAAAATTTATACTGGTTGACTGGTGCCGGAGCAACCATGTTGAGAGGGCAGTAAACCTATATGATTCGATGCCTATTTCTATGAGTCAGGTTTGGGATTCTCTTCAATATACTGAAAAACATATCAGACTGCCATGAGCAGGGAGTTAAGATAAAAACAGCCAAACCAAACATGCCAATCCCTAATCTATAACATAATGCAAAATGCCTTAATTTACTTCATACTGATAGGTATGTTTTTTTCCGGTTGTGGCGGAAAGAAGGTCAGCATTATCACTTATGACCTGAAACGAACCGACTACATGGAGTCAATCGATGCAACCGGAACGATACAGGCTGTCAACAACTTTACGATTCTTACGCCAAGAGTAAACGCATCAAATATGACCGTGGCTTATCTGGCCAAAGAGGGAACACATGTAAAAAAAGGTGACACCATCTGCATCCTGGAAGCGCCTGATCTCGTGTATAATCTTGAAACGCTGAATATTGATCTTGAAAAGCTGGAGGCGGACATGAAAAAACTTGTGGCCGACAATGCCATGGAGCAGGCAGTTTTAAAGGCGCAGGTCGAGACCAATAAGGCCCAGATTGCCATCAGCATGCTTGATTCAATTCAGCTAAAGTTTGTCCCTTCCGTCAAGCAAGAGCTCATTTCCCTTGATATGGATAGGGCCAAAGTTGAAAAAAAGAAACTCCAAAAGAAGGTACTTGCCCAGGCGCGAATAGATAATTCGGAAACCGTGCAGTTGAAATCCCGTTTAATGATGCAAAAAAACCGAATCAAGGCTTGTCAGGATCAGATTAATTCCCTCACCATGGTTTCCCCCGGAGAAGGAATTGTGCTTCATTATGAGTCACCTCTGATGTATTTTATGGGTAACGGGGTCGGAACTATCGGGGGAAAGATTGAAGAAAAAAGCAGCGTCTTTGGCAATTCACCCGTATTGCAATTCCCCGACCTGAAAGAGATGCAGATTTCGGTAGAGGTTCCTGAGGCTGAATACAAACGAATTCAAACTAACCAAAAGGTTTTGATCAGGGTAGATGCCTCATCCAACCTCAATACGACCGGAAAAATTAAAAGGAAATCCCTTGCAGGGAAAGCCCAGGCTGAGAAACCTACCGTCAAGCGCTATGAAGTGATTGTAAGCGTCGATAGTTGCCACCTTCAGATGAGACCAGGGTTGAGTGCATCGTGCCGGATCATTGTCGATCAGGTGAAAGATACCATTGTTGTACCAACAGTTGCCATTTATAGAAGGGATAGCCTGAAAATAGTCTATGTTGCAGAGAATGGGAAATTTACACCAGTTGTTGTTGAAACTGGTCTCTCCAACAATTCAAAGAGTATCATCGCCAAAGGACTTTCAGGAAATGAGACCATTGCGCTGATGGAACCCCCCTACGATCTTTTAAAAAAAGAGGGCAAATTGATCGGAGGTAATAATAGCGGTTCCAATTTACCAAACCACGATTCTCTCCCAAAAAAATCGACCATAAAGCATTAGCACTTCATTATAACGAACTGAAAAACATTTGTAAAATTCCCTGATTATGAACAAAAACATGATTCTTTTTATTTGCCTCGGACTTGCAGCATGCAAGGGAAAAGTAGTTCAGGATGTTCAGACTACATTTGTTAAAAGGGGCACTTTCACTGAAGAACTAACGGAAGAGGGGACAGTAAAGGCTGTTAAGTCTATCAGTATCAATGCACCAAATATCTCGTACCGTTATGGAAACCTGAAAATTACAAATATGGTCAGTGATGGCAAGGAGGTAAGCAAAGGGGATACCGTCATCACGTTTGATGCTTCGGAATTGAAGAAAGCTATCATCACTACACAACAGCAGCTTGAAATTGCAAATGCCGAACTCGAGAAACTCAAGGCAACGCAACAATCAGAAATTGAAGATCTTGAATCTGATCTTGAAATAACCCAAATCTCCCAGAAGATTTCAAAAATCAATTTTGAGCAGGCAACCTATGAATCTGAAGTAACCAAAAAGGAGATTAACCTTAAGCTTGAAACAGCCAATATTGCCCTTGCGAGGGCAAAAGAGCAAATTGAGAACCGGAAAAAGATTCAAAAGGAAGATATTTTTCAGCGCACATTAAGCATGAAACAGTTGAAGGCAACCCTGGAGGTTGCCAATGGTACTGTCAATGATCTTTTTGTGATAAGTCCCGGATCCGGAATAGCCATCCTGAAAGACAACTGGATGTCGAACCAGAAATGGCAGGCTGGTGATCAGCCTTACCCGGGAACCACCTTGATTGAGTTACCTGACATGAATGAAATGTTGGCAGAGGTAAAAATAAACGAGGTTGATATCGCAAAAATCTCACGGGGGTTGAAAGCCGAGATAAAACCTGATGCCTATTCGGATACCATCTTTTCGGGTAAAGTGATAGCCATTGCCAATTTGGCCCAGAACAAGGATTCTAAGTCCAAAATAAAGATTTTCCCTGTTCAAATAGAAATCAATAACAAGAATGTCAGTCTCTTACCCGGACTCACAGTGAGCTGTAAAATTAAAATTAACGAATTAAAGGGAGTTTTGTATGTCCCCGTAGAGGTAATTTTTAAGGATCAGGGAAATGAATTTGTATATGTTAAAACAACATCCGGTTTCAAGCGAAAGGATATTAAGATTGGGGCGGTGAATACGGATTTCGTGGTTGTTACCGATGGATTGAAAGAAAATGAGGAGTTGGCGTTGACCGACCCCTACCTCAATAAGGAGGAGGGTAAAGAGAACGACAAGTCCAAATCAAATGGTAAATAGTATTTAAATGACCATTATGACTGAAAATATGCAATTTAACAAATATCGCCTGGTTTTCAACGGAATTACCACAGGCTTTTTGTCACTGCTACTTATCATGCTGTCAATATCTTGCGGAAGCGGAACGTCGGGTGATTTTACTGTAATGAAAGGATCATTCAGGCAATCGGTCATTGAGGCAGGTGAACTGGAGGCTATCAATGCCTCCAATATAATGATGCCCCGGATCGCCTATCAGTATGGTTACCAGTTTAAAATTATTGGGCTGGCGGAACATGGTAAAATTGTCAGCAAAGGTGATTCGATTGTTAAACTAGATCCCTCCTCAATTTATAAGTATATTCTGGAAGGGGAAGATAAGCTTGAGAATGAACTGGCAGCGGCCCACAAGCAAGCGGTACAAAGCGAAGAGAATATCCAGAGTCTGCAAGCCCAGCTGAAAAATGAACAGGCCTCTTACGATCTTGAAAAACTTGAATTGGACAGAAGTAAGTTTGATACTGATGCAAAAAGAAGAATTAAGGAACTGAAATTTCAACAGGCGACAATCAAGCTGAAAAAGGCAAAACGGAAACTTGAGCTTACTTATGAATTGGAAAAGCATGATCAGCTGATTCAGAAAATACGAGTAATTCAGCGCAGAAATGATCTGCGAAGCGCCAAAGAAAACCTGAAACAGCTTCTGATCAAATCGCCAATGAATGGCATATTCCAGGTTGCGACGAACATTTTTACTCAAAATCCGCAAAACTGGAGGTTAGGCGATTCTCCATACCAGGGTCAGATAATCGCAAGTATTCCTGATATCAGCCGGATGAAGGTGAATACCTACATCAATGAAGCTGAATTTAACAAAGTGAAACCCGGAATGAAGGTAATTGTGCGGCTTGACGCGCTGCCTGCTGTCCCCTTCAACGGGTTCATCAAAGAGATCAGCAAAATATGCTTTACCCGCGAAAAGGAAAAAGTATTTAAAGTGGTTGTCGAAATTTCTGAATCGGATTTACGTCTGAAGCCTGGTATGACTGTCAGTTGTGAGTATGTTTTATATGAGTCTGATAATGATCTTTTTGTCCCAAATAACTGCCTTTTAAAAGAAAAAGGTCATGCTTACATATTTCTTAAACGGGGTGGCTCTTCCCGGAAGGTTGAAGTCAAAAGTGGCCATTCGAATACCAATCATACAATCATCTCCGGAGATGTAAAACCTGGTCAGAAGGTTGTCCCCTTCGAAAATGAACTTACCCTCTTAAATAACTGATTATGCAATTCAATGAAAACTTAACAATTGCTGCGCTGAGTATCATGGATCATAAGTTCCGCTCTTTTCTCACGATGCTCGGAATTATTTTTGGCACAGCATCCGTAATTACGATGGTTTCGATCGGAGAGGGGGCCAAACTGCAAGCGACAGCAAAGTATCAGGATATGGGTATCAGCAATATTATTATCAGGGATAAAGATTTGACGGAATCCGATCTGGAGCAGGTTAGGATGAAGTTCTCGCAGGGATTATCCTTGAGGGATGCCCAGGTAATCAAGGAGATAGTTCCTGGGGTTCTAGATGTGGCGCCTCAGACCGAGAAAAAAATTGATGCAAAATTCGGTGATAAATCTTCTAAAGCTACCGTGATAGGAGTTACACCAACTATTGTTAAAATACTCAACTACGAGATTGGGAATGGTATGTTCATTAACAATGATCATTATGACCGCCAACTGAAGGTTTGTTTTCTCGGTGCCAGTGTTGCGCACGATTTATTTGGATATGAGAATCCCGTGGGACAAAGTGTGAAGATGGATGACCAATGGTTCGAGGTGATTGGGGTCATGCAAACCAAGTCTCTGTTCACTGAAACAGTAGGAGAACTGGCTTCGCGTGACCTGAACAATGATATCTATATTCCACTCTCAACATTTACCAAACGGATTCCAAGAGAAAACCGGTTTTCGAGTGAAATCAAGCAATTAACCGTTAAGCTTGAAAACTCGGACAGGCTGGCGCAGTCGGCTGCAGTCATCCGGAGTATCCTAAACCGTCACCATTTTAACAACAACGATTTCAGTATTATCATTCCACTCGAGTTATTAAAACAAGAGGAGAAAGAAACCCGGATTTATAACCTGTTGTTGGCCTCGATAGCTGCCATTTCATTAATCGTGGGAGGTATTGGCATCATGAATATCATGCTCGCCTCGGTACTGGAACGGACCAGCGAAATTGGTATCCGAAGGGCAATCGGGGCCTGCAAAACTGACATTTTGAACCAGTTTGTTACAGAAGCAGTTGTTATGAGTGTAACAGGCGGGATTATTGGTGTGCTTTTGGGGATTTCACTTTCATTTGTGATTTCGTTTGGTACTGCCGTACATACCAGCCTGACCTTGTATTCAATATTTATCGCTTTTGGGTTTTCAGTTCTGGTAGGAGTAACTTTCGGATACCTTCCTGCCAAAAAAGCCGCTGAACTAAAGCCTGTTGAATCCATACAATATTAATCAGTCATCCCATACATTCGTCATGATAATAGAGATCAAGAATCTGAAAAAAGATTATAAGATGGAAACGATCGAGGTTCAGGCCCTCAGGGGCATTGATCTTCAGATCCCAGCCAATGAGTACGTTGCCATCATGGGGCCTTCAGGTTCGGGCAAATCAACACTAATGAATATCCTTGGGTGCCTGGATGCGCCCACCGAAGGAAAATATCTCCTGAATTCTGTTGATGTTACCCTATTGAATGACAAGGAGCTATCTGCGATCCGGAATAAAAACATCGGTTTCGTTTTTCAGTCATTCAATCTCCTTCCACGGATGAGCGCCCTCCACAATGTCGAATTACCGCTCATGTACGCCGGAGTTGAAAAAAGCAAAAGGAAAGAGATCGCATTAAGATCCCTTGAGAAAGTAGGACTTGCTGACAGGGTCCATCATAAACCGGCAGAATTGTCGGGAGGGCAACGACAACGGGTGTCGATTGCACGCGCGCTGGTCAATAACCCTGGAATTATTCTGGCCGATGAACCCACAGGGGCCCTGGATTCAAAGAGCGGTGAAGAAATCATGGCAATATTTGGTAAACTCCACAAAGAAGGTCATACCATCATTGTGATTACCCATGAAACCAGTATCGCTGCCCATTGCCGTCGAATCATCTATCTCAAGGACGGCACCATTCACAGTGATAAAATGACAGAACCCAATTCCAGTAACCAATAATAGATATTCAGATGACTATTTTAAAATCTACCATTGCCCTTTTAATTTTGGTTGTATTTACCTCCTTGGTCAAAGCTCAACCAGTCTTAAATCTCGACCTGGAATCAAGCATTAGCCTGGCTAAAGAGAAGAGTAAAACAATGCTCAAATTGAAACAAAGCCTCTCTGGAGTTGGATATGATCTTAAAGCGGCCACCAGCAGGTTTAAAACACACATCGACCTTGATCTGGTTGCCCCTCGTTTTTCAAAAACGGTCAGACAACTCGAGGATAGTCTTGGTTTGCATTTTTATCCTGTAAGTCAGAAAGTTATGAATGGATATCTGACGATCAACCAGCCATTACCGTCAGATGGTACGCTATTTATTCGTTCAGGAATGGCAAATATTACAGATTATTATTATGGAACCAGGAGCTCTCAATTGACCTCGGTTATTGGTTTAAGTCAGCCGATTGGGGCTTTTTTCGGCTATAATAATATTGCAATGGGTTATAAACAGGCCAAACTGAATTATGACCATTCATTGAAGCAACTGAAAAGGGCAGAACTTGATCTGGTTTATAATATTAGTCAGGCATTTTTTACTTTGCTTTCGTACCACGAACGACTGAATATTGCGCGTCTTACTCTTCAGAGACAAAAAGAGGCTTATGAAATTGCACAGAATAAATTTAAAGCAGGGTTAATCCGTGAGGTCGAAGCGCTGCAAATGGAGGTAGACCTTGGCGACGCATTAAATAGTTTTGATATCGCCAATGTCAACTATCTGTCGCAAATGACTTTATTTAAGGAAGAGGTCGGTTTGGAGTTGAAGGACAGTATCGTAATAAAGCATGATCTTATTTATAAAACGGTGAATGTCGATGCTGAAAAGGCAGTCAGCCTGGCACTTGAAAATCGTCTTGAGCTAAAAGAGGATGGAATAAATATTGAGCTTAACAATATGGAGATCAAAAGACGTAAGGCGGAAGGGAGAATTAACGGGAATATATCGTTCAATTATGAATTTAATGGAGTTAATCAAGGGGGAAGATCCATACCCGTCGAAACAACCCTTAACAACACCTGGGATGACCTGAAAAGGCGTCCCGGCAATCTGGGCGCAGGTTTGACAATCAATATTCCACTGATTGACTGGGGCGAAAACAGGGCACGAGTCCGATCGGCACAAGCCGCTCTAAACCAAAACCTTATCCAAATGTCGAGCGATAAAATCAGTATTGAAAGGGATGTTCGTACGACAGTAAACCGGCTACAGAGCAACCTCAGAAGACTCCAGCTACTTGAAAAAAACGTGGTGATTGCTGAAAAGAGTTTTGAGATTTCACGACAGCGCTATTCGAATGGAGATATAGACAGCCAGTCGATGGCGCTTGAACGGGAGCGACTTAATACTGCCTATGTCACCAGATTGGATGCATTTATCAACTATAAACTCTTTCTGGCAGACATCATGCGGAAAACGTTTTACGATTTCGAGAAAGATGTATCGCTTTTGAGTATGTAGTTAAGTGATTGTTTATTAATAGAAACTGGGTCTCTGCTAATTTGAGAACACCTTTTCGAAGAGACTGAGCTTCACCTTATCGGGCAAGGCGATTCAACATCAAGGCCTGATTTTTAGCACATGGATCAAAAGGCAGATCCAGGCTGCAACCAATGTTAACCCGCCTATCGGGACGATCATCCCAAGCGATTTAATTCCCGATATTGCCAGAAGATAAAGAAATCCCGAAAAAAAAGTGGTTCCTGTAATGAAAAGGTAACCCGACCATTTTAGGGTTTTTGTTGGTTTGAAATTCATTAGCATACCAACACCCAGCAGGGCAAATGTATGATAAAACTGGTATTGGATTCCTGTTTTATATACTTCAAGCATGTCGGGTGAAATCATTTGTTTGAGCAGATGAGCTCCAAAAGCCCCGAGCAGAACGGCCAATGCTCCGCTGATGGCCCCTGCAGTTAAGAATAATTTCATTTCAGTCTGTTTTACTCAATCACATCAATAACTATACTTGCATCTTTCAACCATGGCGCCGAAAAGTTCAGTTTTATCACACCACTTTTGCCGGTAGCCTGAATGTAAGCCAAAAGGCGCCCATGGTACACACGCTGCACATTGTCAGTGTAATTTCCCATGTCACTGTTGTTACTTGCTTCCAATCCTTTTAATACAGCCGGACCATCAATGATACAGGTAACTTCATCTTCCGAAATCATCACAGGAACACCCTTTTCATCGACTATCTGCACCACAATCTGGGCCAGGCCCCGGTTTTTGCTGATCCGGTCCAAATCCGTATGTGCAGTTATGGCATATGGTCTGCCAGAGGTTTGCAATGTGTATCCGCATATTTCCAGGTTGTCCTTATCCATACCAATAACCTCCAATTTCCCTTCCTGGTAAGGGATATCCCAATAGATTACGCCTGTTTTATCGTCGTAACCTTTTACCTCGCCAACCTGTTTGCCGTTTAGCACCAACTTACTTTTTGAAGTATTTGTGTAACAGACCACCCGAATCATTTCTCCTGAATTGTAATTCCAGACAGGCCAGGCATCAATGGATAAGAAGTTATTTTTTTTTGGAAGGGGATAAGTCCCAAGATAGATGACTGGATTTGTACTCCATAAGGCTTGCCGGAAATGCCCCCTGGGCTTGAGGAATCCACCGAAATCAAGGAATCCGCTATAAAATCCCCGGGATGGCCAGGCACCCGATTCCCCCAGATAGTCAATCCCGGTCCAGATAAATTGTCCGAAAATGTATTCAGTGTCCCTGACAACTTTCCACGACTCCATGCTATGGCCGTTTTCGCTCCCAAAAATCACCCGTTTGGGATATTTGGCATGATCCTGGGCGTACCTGTTTTCGGTATAGTTATAACCGGTGATATCAAGGGCTCCGGGATATTCTGTCTCGTTCGACATAACTACACCTGCGAGACCGGCTGTGACAGGCCTTGAGGCATCAAGTCCATGGACAACAGAGACCAATCGTTTGGAAATGGCGCTTAATCGTTCAGCTTTTGGGTTTTTGGGTAAGTATCCTCCCTGTACTGGTTGGTTAATGTTGGCATGATCGAGAACAGGATGAGAGTAGGGGTCGTTGGGATAATCGACCTCATTGCCGATGCTCCACATGATGATGGATGCATGGTTACGATCCCTTAAAATCATATCACCTAGATCCCTGTCGCTCCATTCATTAAAATAGGAGGCTGCACCCTGGTATCCCGGAGTCCCTTTGTTCCAACCTTTTATCCATTTCTTCTTGGCAAATTCCCATTCATCAAAGGCTTCATCCATCACAAGTATTCCCAATTCATCGCACAATTCATAAAGATCAGGCGCTTGGGGGTTATGCGTCATCCGGATACCATTGCAGCCCATTTCCTTCAGCGTTAGCAATCTTCTCTTCCAGACTTCACGGGGAACAGCTGAGCCCAGGCATCCGGCATCATGATGAATGCATACACCTTTAACTTTTGTCTGGATACCATTCAGGGCAAAACCTTTATCAGGATCGAATGTTAACTCGCGAATCCCTAATTGCTGTTCATTCTGATCAATCACTTTGCCTTTCTGTGTAACTGTGGTTTTTAATGTGTACAGTTCAGGATGTTCCAATGACCACCGTTTGGGGGAGGAAAATGAAAGAACCTGTTTGGCTGTTTCTTT
>JBBIUJ010000096.1:0-13074 GCA_037440345.1 Prolixibacter sp. | reverse complement strand
TGACGGAGATGACGGAAGGTCGGTATGGCGGGAGATGAGATGATGAGAATATGAAAAATGGGAAAATTGGACAAGTCCCTGAGTTTGTCAAAGGATCGGATGGTTTAAATTTTCCAATGAGTCATTTTTGATTAATAAAGCTAATTCCCCCTTTCAATTCGTGTAATCTGTGAAATTTGTGATTGAGAGGGGTTTTATCTGAGAAATCTGCCGCTATGGCGTGGTTCTATTTGCGTCCATTTGCGCACTTTGTGGTCAGGCCAAAACCTGATTTGTATCTATCTGTGAAATTTGTGGTCAAATTATTGCTATTTTTGAGTCGAACTATTTACTTTTTTTAGATGAAGGAGATTATTCCTCCCGTTGCCAGGGAGTTGCTGGAGGCAGAGCTCACTCCGGAAAAATTTCAAAGAAAGACCAACAAGGCTGATAACGAGATATATATCCTCACCTACTTTGATTCACCCAACCTTATGCGCGAGATTGGCCGGCTCAGGGAGCTCACCTTCAGGTCAGCAGGGGGAGGTGTCGGAGATGAACTTGACATCGACCAGTACGATATTTCCGAAACGCATCCATACAAACAATTGATCGTTTGGGATCCTGCCAACAAGGAGATTTTGGGTGGATACCGGTACATTCATTGCAGCGGTCTTGAAAAAGATACCCATGGCGAGGTTCCGCTGGCAACCGCTCACCTTTTTAATTTTTCCGACGAATTTATTTCAGATTACCTTCCTTCAGTCATTGAATTGGGCCGCTCGTTTGTGCAACCTGATTACCAATCAACCAAGGTTGGATCAAAAGCGCTCTTTGCCCTCGATAACCTTTGGGATGGTTTGGGAGCATTGATGATCGACTACCCCGAGGTCAAATATTTTTTCGGGAAGGTGACGATGTACACCCACTACAATCAGGATGCCCGCAACATGATCCTCCATTTTTTCAGCAAGTTCTTCTCCGATCCGGATCATCTGGTTTGGGCCAAAAAACCAATGATCTACCACCCCGATCAGGCAAAACTGGCAGAGCTTTTTGATGGAAAAGATTACGAAGCAGCCTACAAAATTCTTTCGCAGGAGGTAAGAAAGCTGGGCGAGAATATCCCTCCGCTGATCAATGCCTACATGAACCTGACACCGAACATGCGCACATTCGGAACGGCCATCAGCGATGAATTTGGTGATGTGGAGGAGACAGGAATCATGCTAAGTATCGAGGATATGTACGACATCAAGATCGACCGTCACGTCTCATCCTACCTGGAAGAGCTGGTCGAGAAAGAAGACAATCCCAAGATGCGCTTTCAATAAGCCCTTCCGTCAATTCCTTCGATGTAGTTGATAAAGGAGGTATTGACCACTTTGTTTCCGCCTGGTGTTGGATAGTCGCCGGTAAAATACCAGTCGCCCAAATCATTGGGACATGCAATGTGTAAATTTTCAACGCTCTGGTAGACAATTTCCACATCAGCTTTACATTCGGCCGGTTTCAGAAGCTGGGCAATTTTGGCAGAGATCTCCTCATCACTGAACGGACGATAAATCTCTTTCACATAATTGACCATCTCCTCTTTGGGCAGACGCTGCTGATCCTTGCATTTGCGGTAAACTTCGTCGATCACCTTGGATTTTCCCGTCTCTCTCAGCAGAGCTATGGCTGCCTCGAAAGCCACAAATTTTCCCAAAATGGCCATGTCGATACCATAGCAATCGGGGTACCGGATTTGCGGAGCGGAGGATATGATGATGATTTTCTTTGGTTTCAGCCTGTCCAAACTCTTTAGGATACTCTGTTTCAATGTAGTGCCGCGAACAATCGAGTCATCAATAACCACCAGGGTATCCTTGTGGTTCTCCACCACGCCATAGGTCACATCGTAAACATGGCCCACCAGATCGTCTCGGCTACTGTCGTCTGCGATAAAGGTGCGCATCTTCACATCTTTGATAGCAATCTTCTCCATTCTTGGCTGAACCGAAATGATCTCGCCAATCTCATCTTCAGTTATCTTGTCGCCAAGCGCGTGAATTCTTTCCTTTTTCCACTTGAGCAGGGCTGATCGGATGCCCTCCATCATACCCAGGAATGCCGTCTCGGCCGTATTGGGGATGAAGGAGAAAACGGTATGTTTCAGATCGTTGTCGATCGCCTTGAGAATCACCGGAGCCAAGAGGAAACCTAATTTTTTACGCTCCTTGTAAATATCCCTGTCGGACCCGCGTGAGAAATAGATCCGCTCGAAGGAGCATGAACTTCTTTTTTGCGGCACCCGGACAAGCTCCTCTTTGTAGGTTCCGTCCATTTTGATGATCAGGGCGTGACCCGGTTTTATTTCTGAAACGCTGTTCCAGCCAACATTCATAACCGTCTGAATCACAGGTCTTTCAGAAGCAACCACCACAACCTCGTCGTCGGCATAATAGAATGCGGGCCTAATCCCCCAAGGATCGCGGGCCACAAAGGCATCCCCATGACCGATAATACCACCAATGGTATACCCACCGTCCCAGTCACGGCTTGCCCTTTCGAGGACTTTCCGGATATCAATATTCTTCTCGATCAGTGAGGAGATTTCGGCATTGGCATATCCTTCATTTTTGTATTGCCTGAAAAGCAGTTCATTTTCTTCATCGAGGAAATGGCCAACTTTTTCGAGTATGGTGACTGTATCATTGAAACCTTTGGGAAACTGTCCAAGCCCGACCAGCAGGTTGAAAAGTTCGTCGACATTGGTGAGGTTGAAGTTGCCAGCCAGCACCAGGTTTCGCGAACGCCAGTTGTTCTGGCGCATCACCGGATGGGTCGACTCTACGCTGTTGCGACCAAAGGTGCCGTATCTCAGGTGGCCGAGATAGAGTTCTCCTGCGAAAGGGAGGTTGGCCTTGGCCCAGGCCGCATCAGGAAACGCCTGTGGATGTTGCAGCTGAGCATGACTGAACTCTTTAAAAATCTTTGCGAATACATCACGGATGGGATTTGGATCTATGGAACGGTGACGGAAAATGTATTCCCTCCCTGGAGATAAGCCCACCTTTACACCAACAGCCCCGGCGCCGTCCTGTCCGCGGTTGTGCTGCTTTTCCATCATCACGTAGAGTTTGTTGATCCCGTATTGCCAGGTTCCGTATTTAAGCCGGTAGTACTCCAGCGGTTTTCGAAGCCTGATCAGGGCTATTCCACACTCGTGTTTGATTTCGTCGCTCATGCTCTATTTAATTTCTACTTGAACTACCGGACCCGGAAAAGCTATTTCGTCGGAGACGATAAATGCGTTCGAGAATCCGGATGATAAACTCTTTAATACTTTTAATGCCTCGCTTTTACTCCTGAAATCACCAGCCCTCACAATAAAATCGGGCGATTTAAAGATCAGATAGACCCTGGAATCAGGATGCAGGGCGTTGAAATCAGCCCTGACTTTTTCGGCATGCGCCCTTGCCTGCACACCCGATCCAAAGTACAGTTGAAGTCGGTAACCCTGGAAGGTACCTGTTTTTCTGCCCTGGTCGTATTGTTGCCGGAGAAGATCCGTAATTTCACTGCTAGCCTCAACATTTAGCCGTTGCCAGATAAATGAGCCGTCTGTAATGGCAGGTGGCGGGGCGATTGGTCTGGCTGATTGAGCCTCTGTCTGGCAGGTGAATGCCACCAGAAATAAAAAAATCAAAATGCCTGTTTTCCGTCCAATCGTTATCATATCACGGATAATTTGGCGCAAAGATAAGGAAAAGAGTTAAAGTTCGATTGCTTCTTTTAAAGCTTGAAGTTCAATATCCATCGAAAATCCAAAATCTGTCTGCCTGATTTTCTCGGGAACAGACCTGATTAAAGTCAGTCGCAAGTAGAACAGTACAATGGTGTAACGCATAAAATATGATACACAGGACATAATTCATTTTGGAAGGAGTGATGACAAAATGAGCTTGGATAGAGCTAATTTTTTGAGAAATGTACCACAAAAATTTGCTCAAAACAAAATATTGATTTAAGTTTACATTTGCATTAAGGGATAAAGAATAACCCCTTTTACAAACTGTAACTTAAATGAGAGGACAATACGGCTATCTCGAAGACTTTATCAATAATTTACGTTCCAATGGAAGGTATTCATTCTCATTACCAGAGGTACGCAAAGAGTTTGACCAGTCTGATGAAGCAATAAAGAAGGCTTTACAAAGGTTAAGAAAGAAAAAAGAGATTGCCTTGGTAAGAAATGAATTTTATGTAATTGTTACCCCGGAATACAGGAGTAAGGGTATTCTGCCTCCTTCCTTATTTGTTTCTGAATTGATGCTGTTTTTAGAAAAAAATTATTACGTTGGATTAATGAATGCTGCTGCATATTACGGTGCTGCCCATCAGCAACCTCAATCTTTCTCTATTATTACTGTGAAACCAAGTTTGAGGAATATTGAAAACAATAATCTAAAGATAAATTTCTATGTCAAAAAGGAATGGGCAAAGGAAGATTTAATGCAGAAGAAGGTTGATACAGGATTCATCAACGTTTCTTCGCCGGAATTAACAGCATTGGACTTGGTTTATTATTTTAGTCAATCAGGAGGTCTTAATAGGGTTGCTACAGTATTGGAGGAGCTAAGTGAAAGTATTGATGCAAGTAAATTACTTGATACTGCAAGGCGATTTTACCCAAAATCAGCTGTTCAGCGTTTAGGGTTCTTGCTAGAAAATATTTTAGGTATGAGAGATTTAAGTGATCCCTTAAAAGAATATTTAAAAACTGTAAGTTATTTCCCAGTCCTATTGAGACCGCAAAAGGACAAATCCGATATGATTACTGGCAATGATTGGAAAGTTGTACAAAATGTAAAAATAGAGACAGATTTATGATACCGCGGGCATATATAACCGCATGGCGTAAAAAGGCTCCATGGCAGGAAGATTTCCAAGTGGAACAGGATTTAGTTATTGAGCGGGCATTAATGGCAATATTTGATAACCCTTATTTAAAAAGAAGATTAGGATTTAGAGGTGGAACCGCTTTGCATAAGCTATATTTATCACCTGCTGCACGATATTCAGAAGATATTGACCTCGTGCAACTTACCGCTGAACCGTTTGGACCTGTTATAGATAAGTTGAGACAATGTTTAGAGTTTTTAGGTCGACCAATCGTAAAACAAAAGCAACATAACAACACATTGGTATATCGTTTCGAATCTGAAGATGGTATTCCACTAAAGTTAAAAATTGAAGTGAATTGTAGAGAGCATCATACAATTTATGGCATTAAGGATCTAAAATATGCCATGGATTCCGTTTGGTATTCCGCTGAAGTTTTAATAACAACGTATGAGCTAGTAGAATTATTGGGAACCAAGATGCGTGCCTTATATCAAAGACGAAAAGGGAGAGATCTATTTGACCTGTGGTATGCAATAACTAAGTCTAATGCTGATGCAAATAAAATTATTGAAGCTTGGAAATTTTATATGGTACATGAGGATAATACCATTTCACAACAGGAATTTTTAGATAACATAGAAAAGAAAATTGAAGACCAGGATTTTTTAACAGATATGCAAGGATTATTACGGCCTGGACTTGAATATGACATTAACCAGGCGTATAAGTTGATAAAAGCAGAACTGTTGGAAAAGATTTAAAATTACTGTTGTCCGGTAAAAGAAATATAACCGGGTCAGACAGTTTCCAGACTAACCCGCGCTCCCGCGCGATTACATCGCGTGATTCACTATTTAAATTACTGAATAACAACAATATAGTTGAGTAGCCCTTTCTCCCTGGAATATTCGGCAGCACTTCTGTACATGTATTCTTCCGGCCCTAACACCAAGCCTGCCGCAACCGGGTTACAAAGGTTTTTTACCATTTACCCCTCGTTGCCGCTACTGCTAAAACAGGGGGTAAAATGGGTTGCCGGGCTTATTTTCTTCTCTTAATGCAATCCATGATATAATCGTGGACCAGCGGGGGAGAATGTTTGTATTTGAAAATCTTATTTTTTGTTTTTCAATCTTAGTAGAAAACGAAAGGTGATTGAATTACAATGAATATACAGAAAATTCCCCACAAATCAAAGTCTTTCCTCTGATTATAAAAATGGAAGAATTGATTCTAACTTTGCAACCTGTCAGCTTATACGGTAGCTGACACATACTTTGAATTAATGACGGAGAAAAAGCTTTATATCGAAACATACGGCTGCCAGATGAACGTAGCCGACAGTGAGGTCGTTGCCGCTGTAATGGGAGACCGTGGATTTATCGTGACCGATCAATACGCTGACGCGGATACCATTATGGTCAACACCTGCTCGGTGCGCGACAATGCCGAAAAGAAAATTTGGAACAGATTGTCTTTCTTTAAAAGCCTGAAAAAGAAAAATCCCAAACTGGTCGTCGGACTGATCGGTTGCATGGCCGAACGGATTGGAGATGAACTGATCGAAAAAAAATCAGTCGACCTGGTGGCAGGACCCGATGCCTACCGGGACCTGCCCTATCTTTATGACAAAGCCCTGGTGGGGGAAAGCGCTGTTAATGTTGAGCTGACCATTCATGAGACGTACGATTCCATTATCCCGAAAAGGATCGGGGAAGAACGCATATCCGGCTTCGTATCAATTACACGTGGATGCAACAATTTTTGCACCTACTGCATCGTTCCCTATACCCGCGGCCGCGAACGCAGCCGGGACCCCAAGGATATTCTCAACGAGGTGAAAGCTCTGATGGATAACGGCGCCAAAGAGGTGACGCTGCTGGGGCAAAATGTCAACTCATATGTCTGGCATCCTGCAGCAACACGCAGACCGGTTAAATTCCATGATCTGCTGGAGATGGTGGCGCAACTTTCACCTTCCCTGCGAGTCAGGTTTACCACCTCGCATCCCAAAGATCTATCGGACAAACTATTAAAGAAGATAGTTGCCTATCCGAATATTTGCCGTCACATCCACCTGCCTGTACAGTCGGGCAGTTCTGCCATTTTGAAAAAGATGAACAGGAAATACGACCGCGATTGGTACCTCGATCGCATCCGGGCAATTCGTGAAGCCCTACCTGGATGCGGCATAACTACAGATATTTTTTGTGGCTTCTGTTCCGAAACCGAAGAGGATCATCAACAATCCCTGCAACTGATGGAAGAGGTTCGGTTCGATACCTCCTTCATGTTCAAATTCTCGATGCGGCCCGGGACCTATGCCGCCGACCACTTCGTGGATGATGTTCCGGAAGAGGTAAAATCCAGGCGTCTTGAGGAGATCATTCACCTGCAAAACCGGCTTTCGATGGAGAGTAACCGGGAAGACATTGGCAAAACCATGGAGGTGCTGATTGAGGGAACTTCCAAAAAGAAAAAAAGTGAATTTTTCGGACGCAGCTCGCAGAACAAAGTTGTAGTATTCCCCAACAATGGAATTGAAATCGGCTATTTTGTGCGGGTAAAAATTACCGGTTGCACCCAGACCACATTGATTGGTGAGGTGGAAGGCAGGATTGAGGCGCCGACGGAGTAGAAAAAGAGGGGGAGACCTGGCGAGGGGTATTGAGGAAACGACTAGGACGACGGGGAGGACTGGGACGAAGGGGAGGACTGGGATGACAGAAAGACGGAGAGACAGAGAGACAGAGAGACAGAGAGACGGACGCCGGTTCCTGAGCGAAGCCGAAGGGGGACGGAGATATGGCTGAATTGGAAAAATGATAAGCATTTGAGCGTCCTAAATGTCTTGCGAATTCTGAAAGCAGAAGGTGTTATTTTATTGGTTTTGCACAGCAAAGTTGCACCTTCGCAAACCCAGCCACGCATCAGCGGCGATATTTGCTCGTCCCGTCAGGGATGACCAATTTTGTAGCCCGGGATGGAGTCCCGCAGGTGCGGGAGAATCCCGGGAATGTGAATAAATGATCCGCCAACGTCCGCGGTAGCATTTTTAAAATTGCTATCAGATCGATCGGACGGAAAGGAGATAATTGAGAAAAGAGAATCAATATATACAAAACAACCACTGATAATATGAACGAAAAAATCACTGAATTCCGCGAATATCGCGCAAAAATGAACCAGAAGATCCTTGCCTCCGACAACAAGGTGATGAAACGGATCTACAACATCGACACCAACACCTACATGGAAGGGGCCCTTTCAACAAAGGTGAAGGAGATGATGGGATTGGTGAGCTCCATGGTGCTTCGTTGCGACGACTGTGTCAAATACCACCTCGAAAAGTGCCACGAACAAGGGGTTACCACGGAAGAACTTTTCGAAATCTTCGCGGTTGCTAACCTGGTGGGTGGTACCATCGTCATCCCGCATACCCGCAGGGCTGTGGAATATTGGGAAGCGCTGCAAGAAATTACAAATTAAAGATTACAAATGAAGCCCCGCAATTCGCAATTTTTAATTTGTAATTTGTAATTAACTTATTATGTGCCTCTTGGAACTCCTTGCTCCTGCCAAAAACCTTGAATGCGGCATCGCGGCCATCCACCATGGAGCGGATGCCGTCTACATTGGTGCGCCCAAATTCGGGGCCAGGGAGGCTGCAGGAAATTCAGTTGAAGAGATAGAGAAGCTGGCAACCGAAGCCCGCCTGTTCGGGGTCAAAACATACGTTGCCCTCAACACCATCCTCTTCGACAACGAACTTCGGGAAGCCGAAAGGATGATCCGGCAGGTATACGAGGCTGGTGCAGATGCCCTGATCATTCAGGATATGGGTATCCTGGAGATGGAGTTGCCACCCATCGCGCTTCATGCCAGTACCCAAGCCAACAACTTCACGGTAGACAAAATCAAATTTTTGGAAGCAGTCGGATTCAAGAGAGCCGTTTTGGCCAGGGAGCTTTCTCTTCAACAAATTGAAGAGATTTCTGCACAGACCACCATAGAACTCGAGGCATTCGTGCACGGCTCCCTTTGCGTTAGCCTGAGCGGACAATGCTTCATGAGCCATGCAATTGGCGGCAGAAGCGCCAACCGGGGGGCTTGTGCCCAACCCTGCCGCAAAAAATATACACTGACTGATGCAACCGGAAAGACAATTATCAGGGACAAACACCTTCTTTCGCTCAAGGACCTCAACCGCTCTCATTCGATTGCTGAAATGGTAGCTGCCGGCGTTCGCTCGTTCAAAATCGAGGGACGTCTGAAAGAGATCGATTATGTAAAAAACATAACTGCTTTCTATCGCCTGGAACTCGACCGTTTTTTGGATGGAAAAACGGAATGCGCATCATCATCCTTGGGGAAAACGAGCCTTTTCTTCACCCCCGATCCGGCCAAAACATTTCACCGGGGCGCTACCGACTATTTTATGCATGGGAGAAAAGAACCAGTGGCAGCAATAGATAGCCCCAAATCCACCGGTGAAACAATTGGGGAAGTTGTGCGCGTTGGCAGGTACAACTTTCAACTTTCTGGAACCATTCTGCCGGGCAACAACGACGGTTTGACCTTTGTTAGCCGACTGGGTGAGAGCGCAGGATTAAAAGTGAACAGAGTAGAAAATAAGGCAATCTACCCCGACAGGATGAATGGACTATTTGTCGGGGCAGTGGTTTCCCGAAATTACGATCATGCCTTCCAGACGACCTTAGGCAAAAAAACAGCCGAGCGAAAAATTCCTATTGTCCTGACCCTCGTATCAACCACCAATGGATTTGAACTGCAAACGGTAACAGGGATAGGAACCCTGGGCAGCTTCACAATAACAATGGACAAAATTCAGGCCAACGATCCAAAAAAATCGCTTGAGAATATCCTTCGACAGCTTGCCAAATCGGGTGACACTCCCTTCCTGGTCAGTAACATTGATACCGGGTGTAATGAACAGTATTTCTTTACAGCGCAACAGTTAAATGAGTTGCGCAGGGGTTTGCTGGAGGAACTGACTGCCAAATTGAGTGCGAAGAAGCCTTTTCTGCCATCTAAAATTGAACCATCAGACAAGCAAACAAATCTAAAATCAGAATTAAACTACCCCTACCCTTCTGATTCATTTCACTTTGAGAACAACATCAGCAACCGACTGGCAATGCAGTTCTACAGGCGCCATGGAATTGAATTTCCTGAAATGGCTGTAGAAAAACGGGCGGTAACAGGTCGGCTTCAGGTAATGATTACCAGGCACTGCATCCAGCATGAACTTGGCTTCTGCAAGCGATTTGGGGGAACTTTTCCTGACGAATTCACATTGCCTTTCTCGCTAAAGGATGGTTCAAACAGCTTTGAACTGGAGTTCGACTGTAGAATATGCATGATGAGAGTGTTTAAAGAATGATGGAGAGACGGGATGAAAGGATGACTGGGACGACGGAATGGCGCAAATGAGGAAAAAAGTTACCATTCATGTTTCAGACGGAAAGAGGTAAATCATAGAAATTACGTTTGCTGAATTTTTGTATTTTAGTGGCTGCAATCCAGAATGATACAAATTGCTAAACCTATTATCTAAAGTTATGGAACTCTATATCGACCTGATCCCAAAAAGAAAAAGATCAAATTTCGCTCTCGCAATGGGGGTAATTGCTATCATATTGTCTATCATCTATTTTACCCTAAGGATTCATGGTGACAAAGAAAAATCGGACACTTTTTTACCTATGACATTATACATGTTGGTGTATGGGATCTTCGGCATTCTCAATGGATTGGGCTATACTGTCGAAAAATTCTTTGGCAGCGCATATGTTCACATAGACGATGAACACATTGCCATTAAAACCGGGGTTTGGACTAAAGTAAAATCCTTAAGCTGGTGCCAAATAAAATCGCTCGAGTACAAAACCAATTGGTACAAAATCATTGATTTAAATGGCATTCCTTCAAAATTAATATTATCAGACTTGGAATATAAGGTTCTTGTTGAAACCAGAGATGCTATCAATTTTATTGCTTCGGAAAAAGGGATACCGATCAATTAATACACGCAAATAACTAACAATCAAACTTTCATTCTGAAATTAGTATAAAAATGGACATGGTTCATTCAAAGTTCTATAAAAAATGGAGCCTCAAACGACAGAAAAAATGGAAATTTCTTTTGCTGCACGGCTCACTGTTCTGGACGCTCTTCGGACTGATTTCCATTGTGGCAGATAGAATTATTAGAGGAGAGACACTTGAGGCGAACAAATTGTCACTTATCATCCTTGTTTCCGCACTGTTCGGTTTAATCCCTGGCTACCATCTGTTTAAGAGGAACGAACAACGATTCGCGGGCTTGTTGGAGGAAGAAGAGGCATTAACCGCAGAGATCCGTTCATTGTCCAGGGATAAAATCCTGATCCATGAAAATCTGACACTTACCTGTCCGGACGATCAGACTTTGGTGGCCAGAAATAACCTCTTTTGGCTTGAGGAAGATCAACCGACAGTCAATCAATGCATTGAATGCATTCAGGAACTTCAAAATGAAGTAAGAAAATTACTTGCCAACAATGAATTTAAGATATTGGTTGCCAATAGAAAAATTAAATTGGAACTGTGTAACAATCAGAAAATAATATTGTATACCAAAGAAATTGATTCATAATGAGAGAGCCTGGTTCAAAAGAACAAGCTTTGATTGAAGCCGACGATCAACTGTGCGATGTATTGGGAAGAAATATCGACTTGCTTCCAATTGTTTACAGGTTCGGCATCAGCTCCAACATGGGACAATCCACCCTGGAGGAGATTAGCCTGAACCATAAAATAGATTTGGATTTTTTACTTTCCGTTTTAAACACCTATCATTCAGGCAATTATTTTCCAAACACAGACTCCATTGATCTGGGGCTACTGACTGACTTTCTTACCAAAACACACCAGCACCTGAAACAGGTAACAATTCCATTGTTGGGTAGTTTAATGCAAAGTCTCAAAATTAAATTACCCGATACCAAATTGACCATCAGACTCGAAAGATATTTACATGACTATATCACCCGGTTGATGGACCATATTGAATTCGAAGAGAAATACATATTCCCTCTGGTTACTTTAAGCAACGGGAATGGAATGGGCAGCGAGGTAAAAACTTCAATATCCAAACTAAAAAAACTCTTTGGTCAACACAACAATGTTGAAACGGAAATCAGCGACCTGATCATGATCATTCTTCAACATATCCCTGAAAATACTGACATCCAGATATTTCACGACATACTGCACACCCTGTCACATTTTGAAAAAGAGCAGGTCGATCATGCACGTTTCGAGGATAAGATACTCGTTCCAAGACTTTTGAAACTGTTTGGATCTAAATTCTAGCGAAATGCATTCCGGCAACTGCATCATCATTCATCCCTGGTCATTGGTTCAGATCGGCCTTACCAATATTCTTCAATCCTTAAAAGTTGATGTGGGTGCAGTTTATTCATTCCCTCCTGAGAATGAGACCATTCAAACCTGGAATGACCTGATCGTCCTGATCGACACCACAAAGATTGATATAATCCGCAAGCATTGTAAATCCTTTAAACGAAGAAATATTGCCCTCATTGGAATTCACTTTGAGGACTCGCCCTTCCCTGATGATCCATTGTTGGACGAAATCCTGTATCCATCAGATACTCAGGGCATGATATTTAACAAGCTAAAACCATTTTCCAATTTTGGCAAAAACAAGCAACCTTCACTTCACCTTTCAGATCGGGAAACCGAGGTTCTAAAGCTTGTGGCCACGGGATTCAGCAACAAACAGATCTCAGAAAAATTGTTTATCAGCATTCATACGGTCATCTCACACCGGAAACACATCACCGTCAAGTTGGGAGTAAAATCCATCTCCGGACTTACCCTCTATGCTGTACTGAACGACCTGATTGATTAAACATTTAAAATCACAACAAATAGGGATTGCATACTGAATCTGAAGCCGGTTTATTTGTGTACACCATAAAACCAATATATATGTACACAAGAATGGTTCGGATCCAATTGCTTCTTCTCCTGTATACCTGCTTATCCTTTGCATCCTTAGCCCAGGACAGAATCTTCACCTATACCTACCAGAGCAATGTGCTCAACAAGGGTCAACGTGAGTTGGAGGTCTGGAATACACTCCGACTTGGGAAACTGGATTTCTTTTCAAGGCTT
>JBBIUJ010000095.1:0-13088 GCA_037440345.1 Prolixibacter sp. | reverse complement strand
AGGATCGAATGTTAACTCGCGAATCCCTAATTGCTGTTCATTCTGATCAATCACTTTGCCTTTCTGTGTAACTGTGGTTTTTAATGTGTACAGTTCAGGATGTTCCAATGACCACCGTTTGGGGGAAGAAAGTGAAAGAACCTGTTTGGCTGTTTCTTTGAGCTTTGCCCCAATTGTCAGATTTTTTTGACCTTTGGCAACAACTTTGCCGGATGCCGGATCAATTATTTCATTGGAAATTTTCACCTGTGCGCCTTCCTGTAATCCATTGGTTATCTTCGTTTCGACAGAAATGTCAGCTTTTTGATCGCCTACCTTCGTTGTTTTAAAATAGACTCCCCATAAATCAATATGAACCGGCGTTGCCTGAACCAGGTAAACATTCCTATAAATGCCCGATCCGGAGTACCAGCGCGAATCGGCATCCAGCGAGTGATCGACGCAAACTGAAATCAGGTTGTCTCCCCCGTATACAATATAAGGCGTAAGGTCATACATAAAAGAGATGTAGCCATTGGGGCGTTTCCCCAGAGAATGTCCATTGACAAAGACTTCGCTGTGGTTGTAAACACCTTCGAAATAGATATAAGTGCTGTTCCCCTTTTCCGTTTCCGGAACGGTAAATGTCTTGCGGTACCAGCCTATTCCTCCTGGCAGGTAGCCTGTTGCACTTGCCTTATCCGGACTGTAAACACCCTCCACACTCCAGTCGTGCGGGAGATTTAGTAATCTCCATTTCGAATCATCCAAACCAGGCTGTTCCCCATCTTTGACATTTGAAAGGATGAATTTCCAATTTTCGTTAAAAAGTATAGCCTTCCCAAATTGAGGTTTTGCCTGAACCAAATTCACCAACAGAAGCAAGAGCGCAGTGTTGACAAACAATTTACAACTCATAACCTATTGACTTGTACTTAATTATAATTTCTAGTGATTATCCCAGAGACTGTTTAAAATTTGTCTTTATTTACCTATGGCACAATCCTGATGAGGTGATTTCTGATGAATAAAATGAGAATAATTAAATTTAACAGTTTCTCAATATCCCTACCAAATCTAGTTATAATATGTTTTACCTATCGGGAGTAGGGTAAAAAAATCAACCTTTACCTGAAAGCTGATGCTTTCTGGCAGTAAAGCTATTCCAAGCTAATCAATTGCATCTGTCGCAAATGATTGAATGAAAGGTTGGGAAAAACGTAGTGTTTCAAACTTGTTACAGAAGTGTTAAAGAACGATTAAATATCATAATATTTGTTAACCTTTCATATCATTTTAAGTATAATTGCACGGTAGTCCGATAAATTGTATGAAACAATTTTTCAGTATTCATTGGGTTTCTAGATCTATTTTGATTTTTAGGTTTGTTGTTATTGGAAGTAAGCTTGCACATGAATTGCTCGGGGATCAACATGTTTTTATAGTGCGTAAAGCAATCTGACATTGAGGAATTATTACAAAACCTTTGTAAAAACAATTAGAAATAATAATAATTAAAAATGGGAAAATTAAAAAGAGTGATGTTAGTGGTTATGCTTATAGCGTTTTCAATCATAGCAAAATCACAAGAAACAACTTCTGAAATTTCAGGAACAATTTTAGAAGGCGGTTCTCCGTTACCCAATGTTATTGTAACGGCAATCCACGTTCCAACAGGAACAAAGTACATGACAACGACCCGCGCAGATGGTCGTTACAACTTACCTAACTTAAAAATTGGCGGACCATATACTTTAACAACATCCTTTGTTGGTTACAAACCACAATCAAGGGGTGATATTATTTTGAATTTAGGTCAAACTTTTAAACAAAATTTTATTCTTGTAGATGCTGCGACTCAATTAGGTGAAGTCGTGGTCAAGTCAACTCTTACCAGCAAAGTCTTTAATACTAGCCGAAATGGTTCTCAGGAAACGATCAGCAGAATGTCTATTGAACAAATACCTTCTGTTTCCAGGACCTGGAAAGACGTTGTTAAACTTGTGCCGTCTCAGAATAATTTGTCCTTTGGCGGCATAAGTTCACAATTAAACAATGTGACCATTGATGGCGCAAACTTTAATAATTCTTTTGGCTTGGGTGATGGCACATTAGGAGGACAAACAGGCGCGCAGCCAATTTCCCTGGATGCCATTGAGCAAATACAAGTCAATGTTTCACCTTTTGATGTCAAATATGGTGGATTTAATGGAGCTGGTATTAACTCTGTAACCAGGAGCGGTAACAATAAAACATTTGGTTCTGTATATCAATATTTTAAAGGTAAAAATTTACAAGGTTACAATGTTGGGGCCGTTACTTTGCCAAAACAGACTTTCAATTATGACTTGAAAGGTTTTACCATTGGAGGTGCAATTGTAAAAAACAAGTTATTTATCTTCATCAATGGGGAGCAGGAAAGTAAGACAGTTCCCGGCACTTCATGGGTCGCGAGTGATGCAGCACATGCACCGAATGGCCTGAATATTTCAAATGCAAACGCAGATCAATTAAATGCATTATCAGATTTTCTGAAAAAGACATATAATTACGATCCTGGTGTTTATCAAGGCTACTCTTATACGGCAGCGTCGAAACGGCTGACCGTTAAAGTAGATTGGAACATCAATGATAAAAATACTTTTACCTTGAAGTATAATTTACTGCGCTCTTCAAATGAAATTCAACCTTCCAATAGCGGTAGCGCCAATACGACTTACGGCAGGACACCCGGTCAATTCGCAATGCCATTTTATGGCGCAGGATACAAAATCAACAACAATGCCGACATCTTGATTGGCGAGTTAAACACCAAGTTTTCGAACAAATCGAATAATAAACTACAGATTGGGTATACTGCCCTCAGAGACTTCAGGACCCCTCTTACATCAGGCGATTTTCCTTTGGTTGATATTCTTGATGGTAATGGCCAACCCTTTACCTCTTTTGGGTATGAGCAATATACCTATGGAAACAAATTGAATACTGACGTTATTCAATTCAATGATATTTTCACTACTTATAAAGGTTCTCACGAAATTACCATGGGAACTCAAAACTCTTACAAAAAATATTTAAATGGATTTTCACCAGCTTATCAAGGTGTTTACCGTTTTAACAGTCTGACAGATTTTTATGCTTCCGCTGCCGGTACAAAAGCCGCTGCGAGATATGATTTGTCCTATACCTTAGGTAATGACGGATTCCCTTTGGTTGGTCCTAAAGATTTGGAATTGAGTGTTTTTGCGCAAGATAAATGGAAAGCAAAAGATAATTTGACAGTTACCTATGGCATTAGATTTGACTACACGAAATTCTATGATACATTTTTGTATAATCCTGTAGTTGACACACTTTCGCAATTCTATAATGGAATACATGCCAATACCGGTCAGGCGCCAAATAAAGCGCTTCAAGTTTCTCCGAGGGCAGGGTTTAACTGGGATGTACTGAATGATCAAACTTTACAGGTACGTGGAGGTACAGGCTTTTTCCAGGGTGCACCACCGTTTGTTTGGATTTCAAATCAGGCATCTAACAGTGGTATGGCATTATTTGGCTCAATTTCAAATGGTTCGGGATATATTTTCTCTCCTGATGTAAATAAATATAGACCATCCGGAACGGCAACCCTAAGTAAATCATATAGCATTAACGTAACTGATCCAAATTATAAGTTTCCAACAGTTTGGAAAACGACACTGGCGGTCGACAGGAAAATATTGGGATGGACGGTCACTTTGGAAGGAACTTATATTAAAAATATCAATGCATCAGTTTTTGAAAACATAGCGCTGCCTTCAAAAGGTTTGATAACCTTATCCGATGGTAGAACCAGATTTCCAAAGACTTCTGTTTATCCTTTGGCAGGAATTCCAAATTCTTCATCTAATCCTTCCATTGGAAATGCAATTTATATGACGAATGCAAATGCAGGACATATAGCGCTTGCAACCTTGCAAATCCAAAAACAAATGAAGAATCTAGGAGTAAGTGCAGCTTATACGAGGCAAGTAGCATTGGATGCAGCGGTCAATGGTTCCACTGCTTCTACCATGTGGGGGTCAAGACCGGTAGCCGGAAATTCCAATCTATTCAATGAAGGGTATTCGAACAATTATATGCCTCACAGAATTATTGCCAATGTAACATACAAAAAGGATTACGCCAAGATATTTACATCTGCTATTGGCTTATTGTATGAGGGATCGCCATATTATACAACTTCTGTAATCTACAGTGGCGACCTAAATGGTGATGGATTTTCAAATGACTTAATCTATATTCCCGGAAATTTGTCAGATATTAAGTTGACCCAAGCGCAACCAGTAACTGTAGGAGGAGTCGTATACCCTGATACAAGAACAACAGATCAAATTTGGAGCCAACTGGATTATTTCATTTCTAACAATCCTTATTTATCTAAACACAGGGGCGAAATTGCTAAAAGGAATGCGATGGTGTTACCGTGGACTCACAGAATAGATTTGAATTTCACCCAGGATGTTCGTATTAAAATTGGAAGAACTAAAAATACGTTGAGATTTACTGCAGATATATACAACTTTACTAATTTTTTAAACAAGAATTGGGGAGTTAATAAAGTAGCTACCACCACATCACCTTTGACTTTTGTTAAAATGGATGCTGATGGTAAAACCCCTATCTTCTCATTTCCATATTTGGATGCAAAAAACCAAACTCCTTATACATCTTCTTTCAAAGATGATATTGGTATGGGATCGCGTTATCAAATTCAAATTGGCTTAAGATATATTTTCAATTAGTCGTAGGTTCAAACCTGTCAGAGATTGGGTTTGCCCGGAAGAATAATGCCCTGAGTTAATCCTCAGGGCATTTTTCGTTCTTCTTGTTTATGTCAATCGCTTTTCCTCAGTTTTATCGCATAGGCTTTGGATGGATTGATTGAAAATAACAATTTAAAATCATCTTCTGAAAAGCCTTTTGATTTAAGTTCCGGATAAAGTTTAGTGAAGATATTCGTAAATGGTTTGATATTCTGTCGCTCTTTTTGAGGATCGTACCAACCGGCATCGTGTGAAATTAAAATTCTGTTTAAAATTCCATTTTGTTTGGCAAACAAAATTTTCTCAACGTGATTATCCAATTCCCAGCCCAATCCGTCAAGGCTTATCCAACAGCCCATTTGTGCGGCTTTCAGATAATTGTCATTGTTATTTTCCGATTGGGCATGCACCCAAATAAATGCCTCCGGCGAAACGCCTGCTTCTTTAAGAATTTTGAGCTGCGGCCATAAACCTTCGGCTTTTCCGGTATGCGATGCAATGGTCAAGCCGGTTTTTAAATGGGTATGCGCCGCGGCTTTTATCAACTTCTCATGCATTGGACTTAGGGTATCGGCATTGTCTATTCCAATCTTGATGAAACCAGGTTTGATGGCTGTTCCATCTATTCCATTTTCGAACTCACTGATCCACTTTTCGGCAAGATTTTCAGCGGTCATTTCCCGGGCATAATCCGGAATAAATTTATTGTTCCGGACTCCATAAAGACCTGTATTTGTGACCATCCGGATACCTGTTCTATCGGCAATTTCCTTGAGAAGCAGTACATCCCTTCCCAGATAGTTTGGAGTGGCGTCTACAAAATAATACACCTTACATTTTTTGAGATCTTCCAGGAAAGGAAATAGTTCCTTGATAACCGTTTCATGGTTCCATCTATTGGGTTGAATACTGTCTGCACCCACAAAATCTACCAGAATATGCTCATGGGTTAACCAGATATCATTGGAACTTACCTTTTGAGCTCCATTCACATGCTGAATCAATGGTTGTCTGTTCGATACCGAACATCCGTTACCGACAATAAATACGATAAATAAAATGATGGAACTCAACTCTTTTATCATTGACCGAAACCCTTATTTAATGGGTGTAAGAATGATGTTGCGGTAATCTATCGGACCGTGATCTCCCTGCAGTAGGATAGGACCTGGTTCCCCCTCCTTGCTATTGATAGCGCCGCCAGTGATTCCGGGGATTTCCTGGTTATAGATAACAAGTTTATTGTTGGCATAGATCGTGACCATCCTGCCTCTCAGAGTGATATCGTAAGATTGCCAGACTCCCGGATCCTTGGCCACCATCTCGCTTGGTGTAAGAAACCCATAAATGGCACCTAAGTGACCAACCCATGGATCCATTCCTTTACTGTCATCAATCTGCACTTCATACCGGCCCCTAAGATAGACACCGCTGTTGCTCTCTTTTTGGTAGCGAAATTCAATGTGCAGTTTGAAGTCGGTAAAAGTCATGTCTGTGAGGAGGTTGGACCCCGATTTTTTGCTTCTTAAAATGCCCTCTTCTACCGTCCACTGGTTTTGGCCTGTTGCATGCCATCCCTTTAAATCCACACCATTGAAAAGATTAATTGGCTCACCCCAGACTGGCTCGCCATCCCTTTTCAGTGAGGGTGCATTGACAGCCGTCCAGTTGTATTTTTTGCCATCCGTAAAAACCATGGTGCCAGTAAGTCCCTTATCCGTGAAAGTGCCTTCGAATTCCAGGTCCCTGGACTCTGCTTCCCATTGCGGAGGAATCCGGAAACTGAATTTTTGGCCATCAAAGTTCACTTTTGAAATTGGCCGGGCGCTTCCGTTGGCATATACAAACCGGCCAACAAGCGTATGCAAACCGGAATGTTCGACCTCAAGCCAGGAGGGATATTCTTGCCCATCCATCACCAGGGTTATATCCCATCTGCCTTCCAAAACCGATACTTTTTTAAGTGTTGAATATTGGCTTTTGGAAACAAAAGCTGCGCAAAACATTATAGCCAGAACTACCAGGAGTCTGGCTGAGGGAATTCCGAAATTTGATAATTTTTTCATTAGTTGTGTTTTAATAGGAAAATTGCCAGCGGACTTTACCGTTGGTATTCCTGTTTGTACTTAACAGATCTATTTTGCAATCTGTATTATTTTCTCGAACAATGTCTTGTTTTCATTGATTTTAGCCTCACTGCCATAAACGCAATATTCATTTTTCGCCAAAATATCCTGCACCATTTTTTTCATGCCACGGATATCTTCAGCTGAGGTCGAAAGAACCGCTTTCCGCTCTGCGCTCATCATATCTGCAGTAGTATTTTCAAAATAATTTCTCATGGCAGTTGTTCCTTTACTTGAAGGAGTCATGGGTTGATCAAGTTTAGCGATGGTACCGATAATGTATCGGGTCATGGTGGTTGAATCTGCCTTGAATTTACTCAGATAGACTGTCGTCGAGTCAAAATTCTGAATCGTTTCTTTCAGGTTTGGATCGCGATAGGAAGCGAAAAACGCATTTCCGTTTGAAGAGAAACCACAAAACCCACCATATGCCCCGCCAACAACCCGTACCTGCGTTTGAAGCCAATCTGTACTGATAATCTGACTCAATACACTAATCTTTCCGTTCCACTCATAGCCCAATTTTTTAAAGTCGTAGCCTTTAACCACATACTGTACTTTTGAAGCGGAAGACAACGCTTCCTTCTTGTTGGTCAAATCGAATTTCCAGCTGTTTCTCGATCCAGTACCTGAAGGCATTGCTTCATTGGCTGTCCCAAGTTCTGCCTGATAAGCGGGCAGATCTTCCGGGCTACTGGTAATAGCCGCAATCATATTCTCCTTTTTAAACAGTAGCTGTGCTGTTTCGGAAAGGTTGGCAATTATTTCCTTGTGTTTTGTTCCAAAGTTATTCAACAGGTCTGTGATGAAGTTATAATAGTCAACCCCGCTTGTCAACTCATTGAACATTCCCCTGTTTGAATAATAGGAGCTTGAACGGGTCATGGCATAGCTCATTCCATCCTGTTTAATAGCGCCATCCAAAGATGACTGGTGGCGTTTGATGACCTCTTTCAACCTGGCAGTATCATTATAATTTGATTTTAGCAAAATCTCAGCTATAAGATCTGTCATTTTCCCGGCTTTTGCGGTGGTCGTTTTGGATGTGACCACCAACTCTGGGATAAGGTTTTCATCAGACCTATCCTTTAGAAAAGATGTCAGGTAACTGTCAAAATTACCGGTATTGATGTTCAGCTGATTATCAATTTTGCCATAGGTATAGTTTGCGGTATTCATTTTGCCCAAAATTGCCGAAAGCAATGCCGCATAAGGAATTTTGTCCCGGGGAAGTATCCGCAGATCAAAATAGAGGTTCTGGTACAGTATCTTGTTGGTAAACTCATTGTGGTACATCAACCGAATGCCATTTGTATTTTTCTCTTCAACCGTGTAGAATTCTGCCTGGGGCGTAATGTCAGATAATTTAAGAAGAGGGATTTTTGCAACCGCCTCAGGAGCGTCATCCTTCTTTTGATATTCCACCAGTTCTTTGGTCTCTTTGACAAGCTGATCAATCTTATCAGGAGAGAGTGTTGCCTTGTATGCAGCAAGTTCCTTGACTACATTGGCATCAATCGCTTTTTGAAGGCCGGGTTCAGGCTTCAGGGAAATCAGTACAGCGTGTGGATTTTCAACAAGGTACTTTCGGACTGTTGTTTCGAGCAGGTGATTTTTAATTCCTTTTTTTACCTCAGTAAGTGGTTTTTCAAACTCCAATCCAAGGAATGGATTATCAGCAAAAAACCAACCTTGATAATTCATGAAAAGGCACATCAATCCTTTTTGCGGGGTGTTTCCCTCGCGCATATTGAATTCTGCACGGTTCAGGATTCCTTCCACCATGGTCGAGTCCAAACCATCGCTGGCAACCTTATTCAATTCTGAAAAAACGATCTCCCTGAATTTTGGAAGATCTTCGGGATTGGCATTTTGTACAGTAATTTCAAATCTATTCTGGAAACCCTCGTTCAGGTTTGCACGAACATCTTTTCCAATTCCTGCTTTCTGCAAAGCCAACCTTATTGGTGCAGATTCGTGGTTGACCAGGGCATTGGTCAATATGTCCAAAGCCATACATAGCGTACGGTCGGTACTTTGTCCGGCAACAATACTTAAGCAGAGTAGCGTGTTATCTTTTAGGGAACTTCCTTCCTGTGTCGGATAGCTTTTCTCGAGAACTTTCATCTCGGCAAAGGGTTTCTGCAATGGCGTACCCAGGTTCATATCCGCCTTTTGATAGGCCGAGAGGTAATTGTCATTGATAAACTGTAACTCCTGATTCAGATCCGCATCCCCGTAAAGCATAATATAACTGTTACTTGGATGGTAATACTTGTGATAGAATTTGGTAAAATAGTCAAATGTAAGCTTTGGAATCTCGCTGGGATGACCACCAGATGAAACGCCATAAGTATTATCTGGGAAAAGGGCCTTTGATACTTGGTAATCCAATTCACTATCCGCACCGGAATAGGCACCTTTCATTTCATTGTAGACCACTCCCTTATAAACCAGTGGGGCGCTTTTATTCTCGAGTTCATAATGCCAGCCTTCCTGCCTTAGAATCCGTGGATCTGTCAGTAAGTTAGGGTTGTATACTGCATCGAGATAGACGTGCATCAGGTTAAAATAATCCTTCATATTCATGCTTGCCACTGGATAGGTTGTTATGTCGGATCCAGTCATTGCGTTCAGGAAGGTATTTAGGGAGCCTTTCATCAAAACATCAAACGGGCTCTTCACAGGAAAATTTTTCGATCCGTTGAGGACAGAGTGTTCCAGAATATGGGGCGTTCCAAAATCATTCTCCGGCAAAGTCTTGAAAGCGACATTGAACAGCTTATTCGGATCTGCTGTAGAAATCTTAAGCAACCTGGCTCCACTCTGTTCGTGCAAGAAGTAATAACAATCGGCATTTACCTCTTTGACAAATCGCTTCTCGGTCAGTTTGAATCCATGATAGGTTTTGTTCACAACAAACCGTTCCTTTTGTGAGCAGGAGATGCTTACCATCGCAACAAATAGAATTAATGCAATGGTCAGAAAGTTTTTCTTCATCATGTTAAGTTTATTTTGAAAAAATAGGGAATAATCTTTTTCCAACTGAAAAGCCATGTAAATATAAATAATTTACTGTTTGTTACTTTTTGATTATAGTAGTTGTGATTTTAAATTAATGTCAGATTTGTATGAAATCATTTTGAAGCGTTGGGGAGCCTCAATGCAGAAATCTTCCCCATGAGAAGGGTTTTACGTTCTTCGCGTCTGGCCGACCAAGTTTTGTCAGAATGCTCAAGGAATTCAGTTAGTATCTGGGATTTTTCGTAACAGGAAAGGCAGTGACCGGGTTTGTGTTGGGTATCGGCTAGTGTGGCCTCAGCGAAAAACAGTTCAGCCAGTATTTCCAGATGAAAATGTTCGTAATGATGTTCTCCAAGCAGCTTATCTGTAAGTTGTTCGTTTGGAATAAGAAGAAAAAAAGAGGCATCGTTTCGCAAAAGCTCAATGTATCCTCTTTCGATCAGCTTTTCAGCCTGATCGAGGTCCCCCTTTTTGAGGAGGCCCAGGAAAGCTGCAATCAGATCGCCAATCATTTCCACCATCCTTAAAATATAGTCTTTCTGATACATAGTCTTTCTGATGTTATTCAGTATATCCATCAAAAGTACGAAACATTCCATCAACTGGCCCTATTATTTCAAAGCCGGGGCACAAAATCGTCCGGTCTGAAAAAGGAGTATCCAAAAATGCAAAAGTAATCGCCATGGTCCGTTCAAATTATGGGAGCATACCATCGGAGGACGCTGTGGTTCATCGGGAAATGTGCAATTTTGTTACTTTTACACTTGTTCATTTATTTTTACAGAGTTGTGAAAAGTGATCAGTTTTTAAAAGAACTTTCTAGGAGACAAGAAATTGCTTTCAGGCATCTGTATAGTGAATATTACGCAGACATGGTTATGTATGCGGCGAATTTTGCAGATGTCTTGCAGTCGGCTGAAGATATTGTTCAGGAGGTATTCCTGAAATTTCTTGAGCAGGATTATCATTTTGAAACTGTCTCCCAACTCAAAACATTCTTGTACACATCAGTTAGAAATTCTTGTTTTAACAGGGCTAAGCACTCTTTTGTTAAGCAAAAATATGAGGACTATGTGAAAAATGAGGCGCCATTCCAGGACTCAGACGATTATAAAATAATTGAACAAGAGGTATATGCCTTGCTGTTTAAGGCCATTGACAAATTGCCGGAACGGTGCAAACAAATTTTCGAACTTCATATAAGTGGAAAGAAAAACGAGGAGATTGCGCAGATCATGAAGATTTCTGTTTTGACAGTAAAGACCCAAAAGAAAATTGGATTGAAATTCCTGAGAAAAGAGCTGGGAGAATTATTTTCAATTTTTTTCTAATTCCACTTACCCCCTTTAATATATTTTGTTGTTCTTATTATGGATGCTTATGAAATCTATAATATGGATACATTTAATATATCAAAGCTGATTGCCCTTTATATCAGCAAGGAAATTACCAGTGACGAGGAGGAACGATTGTTCAAATGGATCAATGAATCTGATACGAACAGAAAATTTTTCCAGGATTTTATCGCTAAGCAGAATTTTCAGGAATATTACAGGATCCGAAAGGAAATCAGTTGGGAGGATGCATACCTTAAATCGAAATCCGGAAAACGATATTCAAACAGAACGATTCTTCGGACGCTGGTTAAATACGCAGCCATATTTTTGATCCCGGTTTGCGTGTTTTCCGGTCTTTATTTGTACGAAAAGAGTCGCTCAGGAGATGCAGTAAGGGAGATGCTGTCAGCTACCGCCCCAATCATCATTGACAATTCAAATGCGAAAATCACCCTTACTTTGGCAAATGGGCATGTGATTGATGTCAAAAAAGGAAAAATTGATTCCGTTACAGCCGGCGAGACAGGGCTAAGTTTGGGTAAAAACCAGATCGAATATTCGGGGACGCATTCCCGGGAGATAAAATATAACACGTTAAGCATAGCAAGGGGCGGTCAATACAGGATCAAATTGGCTGACAGTACTTTTGTCCACTTAAATTCGGCCAGCGAGCTAAAATATCCAATAGATTTTGCAGGGGCAGAGAGACATGTTTTCCTAAAGGGAGAGGCATGGTTTGAGGTTACAAAAGATACAAAACCTTTTATCGTCGAGACTTCCAATCTTACTGTCAAGGTCTATGGGACAAAGTTTGCAGTCAATACCAATGTTCGAAATGTTGAGCAGGTGGTACTTGCTTCAGGTTCGGTTGGAGTCAGCACAATTGGCGGCACGAAGGAGGTTAGAATCCAACCAAACCAACTCGCAGAGCTTTCCCTGGGCCCTTCAGAAATTTCAGTTTCCGAGGTAGATGTCTATAATTACATTGCCTGGAGGGACAATGTGTTTGTCTTTGAAAGTAAGACCCTGAGTGACATCGCCAGGGTACTCGAAAACAGTTACGATATCGACTTTGTATTTGAGGATGAGGGCGCCAAACAATTGAGATACTCCGGATTTCTTAATAAATACGAAGATTTCTCGATCATCCTCAGTTCATTGCAAAAAACATTAAGTGCGAAATTTGAATACGCAAACAAGAAAGTTATTGTTAAAAAGTAAACTGAAAATGGGAACATTTATCCTACAACAATGGCTCCTGGCAAAACAATAAAAATGGAATACCCGCTTATTTAATACTATTACCAACACTAAAACATGATGAGAAACAAACTAACACTACCGTTTGTCGCGTTTTTGCTGCAACTTTTCTTTGCTTTTCAGTTGCAAGTGCATGCGGCAGAATCGAGCCAAAGCAAAACATTTTCCTTGAATGTTCAGAACATCACCTTGGAGAATTTCTTCAAAGAGGTCCAAAAACAGACCGGATACAACTATATTTTTAATCTGGATCAAGCCGGTGCCAAAAGGAATTTTGCTGTTCATGCCGAAAACAAGGAGCTGCGGGAGGTACTCAACGAGGTTTTAATCCCCCTCTCTTTGGCCTTTACTTTTGATAACAACATCATCGTCGTCCATCAGAGAGGAAATGCAACCGAACCCACCCAACAAAAGAAAAAAGCCACAATTAGTGGAAAAGTTACGGATGTTAACAAAATGCCTTTGCCCGGGGTGAATGTGGTAATTAAAAAGGCACAAATTGGGACTACAACCGATGCTGAGGGCAATTACAAGTTAGCTGTCTCAGACGATCC
>JBBIUJ010000094.1:0-13096 GCA_037440345.1 Prolixibacter sp. | reverse complement strand
CGCATACCCGCAACCGCCGGATGTAATAACAGGAATCCGCAATCTATTTGATACTAAGGCAGTAATGCTAAGGTCAAGCCCTTTGTTCATTCCATCATTGACAATTGATGTTAAAAGTATTTCACCTGCGCCAAGTTGTTCGCATTCAATTGACCATTCCAGTGGGTGTTTTGAAGTCTCAGTCTCGCCGTTATTGATGAAAACGCGATACTCTCCGTTTTTATTCAATTTGTAGTCAATACTCACTACGACACACTGCGCTCCATACTTTTTGGAAGTTTCAGCTATTAAATTGGGATTTTTAAAAGCATGTGTATTTATTGTTATTTTGTCAGCTCCGTTGCTTAATAATACTCTAAAGTGTTCTTCAGTTGTAACACCTCCTCCAACAGTGATAGGCATGAAAATCTCCTCAGATACCCGGCCAATTATTTTACTGAGCCTGGTTATGTCCTTATCGGTTCTGTCAATATTAATGAATATCAATTCATCAGCACCCTGATCCTGAAAAATTTTAGATTGCGAAATAGCATCTCCAATTTCAATCACTTCGTTGAATTGTCTGGTAATCACCAAAACCATTTTATTGGGATTAAAACTACTGGTTTTGAGCTGTAGTTTGGGAATTAATCTGCGTTTAGACATTTAAGGATTCCATTTCATGAAATTTTCAAGAATTCTCAATCCAAAGTCCTGACTTTTTTCAGGATGGAATTGGGTTGCAAAAATATTGTTTTTCGAAACGGCTGCAGTTACGGTATGATTGTAATAGTAAGTTGCAACAATATCATCAGGGTTATTGCAATTCATATAATAGGAATGGACTAAATAAAGATCCGCTTTTTGTGGAATACCATAAAACAAGGGAGATTTTTCAGAATGATCTATTTCATTCCAACCAATATTGGGTACTCTTGCGGTAATATCATCTGGATGCAGCCTTATTACATCAGCATCAAACCATCCAAGACCCTCAAAACTACCTCCTTCGAAACTTTTGGAAGCCATAATCTGCATACCTAAACAGATTCCCATTACAGGTTTACCTTTGTACAAAACCTGCTCATTCAAAGCATCTACAAAATTTTCTGATTTAAGTTTGCTAATACAATCCTTAAATGCACCGACTCCGGGAATTACGATCCTATCTACATTCGCTAATTCTTCAGGATGTTTGCATATGGCGACATTTGCCCCAAGATAATCAAATGCACTATACACAGACAATAAATTGCCCATTCCATAATCCACTATTCCTATCATCAGATTGCAGATGTTTTTTTCCAGCGATCCAATTGCTCTTTTGCCGCGCCGCACTCCATCTTTCCTGCTTGTGACCACTGACTAAAATCAGGAAGTTTTTCCTCCAATCATTTTCCAAATAGGCTCATTTTCCATGGAGAAACTGTGTGAGATTTGGCAATTTCATAGAATTCATCTTTGGTCAATCCAATAAATTCAAGAAAGATATCCAAACTTGGAGGTTCTTTACCTTCATATTGGCTAATGAGATCTTCCCCTTCTGCCCTGTCAAGGCGATGATGCCGAATATCAATGCTCGCAAGATGTGTCGGGCGCGTATATCCGCGCTTAATATATTTAATATAATCCCTTACACCTTGCAAGTAGCATTCGATTTTTTCATAACTGTATTGAGGAGGTACATTCTCAACATTATCCCCCTTCCATCCCAACTCATTACTAATAATTTCTGACTGTGTTTTTACATCCCAAGGGACGTAAGAACCCAGGCAAACCGATCGATAATTTAACTTACGGAGGTCTTTTAATGCAGGGTAAGTATAATGTTTGAAATCACGCTCATCGATTTTCCCACCTAATCGAACAGCCATATCAAGAGCACTAATTCCTAAATTGATATACCTGTTAAATCTTTTCTCATCTACCTCCTCCGGCTGGTCGTAACTATAATATGATGTATATTCTGCAGAAGGTTCTCCCCAAAAAATCAATGGCACATTATATCTTAAAGCTACATGCATTGGATATGAAAAAATTCCGGTGTGGCAATGCCAACAAAAATCCCCTTTTTCTAAGAAGCTCTGAAGCATTAATTTCTGGACCACTTTCCAATTAGGGGTAAAGTGGTGAAAATCTGCACCTAAATTTCGAAGCACATTTATTGTATTTTCATTCAGGGTAGGGCGAAGGAATCCGTGATCAAAGCGAACCACCAGGGGTTTGATTTTATACTCTTTCATAAGATAATACAAAGTCCATGTACTGTCTTTACCCCCACTAAAGGGAACTATGCAATCATAATCGTATTTGCCTCTGTGACTTTCTATCAATTCAGTAAGTTCTTCCTTCCTTTTACTCCAATCAATTTTTTCATTTTTGAATTCATTCTGGCGACAGATATTGCAAATGCCTTCTTCATCAAAAATGATACTTTCATGAGTCTCTGGAAGTAAACATCTGGTACATCTTTTTAATTTCATATCTTAATTATTTATTGATAATAAATTATTTCTTTCTTCTGATTTCTTGACTAATTAGTATTTGCTCCATTCTTAAAGGAGTTCCTATTTCCAAATCCATTAAAGTTTTCTTTCCAATTATTTCACGATAATATTTCGGATGCATCCCATATCCAGGCCTAATAGATCGTACATTTTTTTCTGTGATTAATTCTCCGGCGTTAATATGCTCCACTACAAAAAGCGATCTTGAGAATTTTCTACTTTCTTTGACTTTGTTTGACAATGCGTAACTTTCAACTCCTATTGCTTCTTCGGCTTGTCGAATCGCACTTACCATCTCTGTAAACTCTTTTTCATCCAGAGAAAAAGAAGCATCCGGGCCGCCAATTGATTTGTTAAGAATAAAATGTTTTTCAATAATTCTTGCGCCTAATGTTACCGCTACTACGGGGGTTACAATACCCATCGTATGATCTGAAAGACCTACCTCCACTCCGAATCGGCTTTTCATATCCTGAATTGTTTTCAAATTTGCTTCATCGATTGGTGTAGGATAGGAAGAAGTACATTTTAACAAGATTATTTCTTTGTTCCCTGCATCCTTGCAAGTTTGCACAGCTAATTCAATATCCTCCAACTCGGCAATTCCTGTTGAGATTATCATTGGACGTCCTTTCGATGCGACATATTCGATTAATGGAATATCCTGTATCTCAAATGATGCGATCTTGTAAATAGGTGGATTAAATTGTTCCAGAAAATCAACTGCTGTTTTGTCGAATGGCGTTGAAAAACAAACTAATCCTTCTTCTTTGGCGACTTTGAAAAGCTCATTATGCCATTCCCATGGAGTATACGCATCCTTATAGAGACTATACAAAGTATGACCTTTCCAGAGCCCATTTTGAATGGTAAAAAATTCGTTGTCACAGTCAATTGTTAATGTATCAGGAGTATACGTCTGGAGCTTGATGGCATCAGCACCGGTACGTTTAGCTGCTTTTATAGTTTCAACTGCAATATCAAGACTATGTCCATGATTTGCTGATAGTTCAGCAATAATAAATGTTGTTTTATTATTCACAAGGTCGAAATTTGCAGTTTTCATGTGTCAATAATTTGTTTTTTGTCGCTACTTGGAATGCCCCAAAGATAATATCATGCCATTTTGTGATTTCCAAATCATGGGTATTTCATTTTATTCAAATAATTGATTTATGCTAAAATTTAACTGACTTCTATTTCTAATTTCCACCAATTCTACAAGCCCATTTGGTGTTTTAACCAAAATACAAGGTGAAGTTTTTAGAATGAGTCCATTTGGCATGTTATATTCAAATCCGATATCAGAAAACCTTATTTTATCAATAATGATTTTTTCTCCACGAAAGGTTGTAAAAGCCCCGGGATAAGGATAAGCTTGGGCCCGAACCCAATTATGGATCCTTTCTTTTTGCCAATCCCAAATTATTTTACCATCCTGAGGATTTCTTTTCCCGAAATAAGTCGCATTTTTATCGTCTTGTACAATTCTAGTAATTTTGTCTTCTTGTAACTGATCAAGAATCTTAAGGATTATCAATGGATATTTTGTTTTGAAGATCTCCAATATGTCGGCTCCTGTAAGATCAGGGGTAATGTCAATGATCTCTTGGAGAACAATGTCTCCTGTATCACATCCTTCTTCCAATAGATGGGCTGTAATTCCCGTTTCCTTTTCACCATTAATAATAGCCCAAACATGAGGTGTTCTTCCACGGTATTTTGGCAATATGGATCCATGTAAATTAATAGCATTTCTTTTTGGATGATTTATTATCTGCTTATTAACAATATAAAGATAGTTGATCGAAAGAATCAGGTCTGTCGAAAACTGGGTTAGAAATTGAGCTGAATTGTCATTGTTGGGGTTTCCAATAAAAATGGGGATGCTCTTTTTTTTGGCAAATTCAATAATATCTAGAGAATTTCTGTCTGTAAAAATAAATTGCGGCTTTATTCTAGAATAAATTTCCTTTAGGCAATGCAATCCCAGATTGCCGGAACATAGTATACCAATATCCAACTTCATATCATTTTGAAGATATTAATGAATCTGGCTTGTGATTTTTTATCCAATAGAGCAATCTGTCGGTTAACAAGATTCTCGGCGATCTGCAAATTTGTTATTTTTTCTATTGATTCAATCAGTTGATAATCTTTGATTTCACGAAGATCCCCCACGCAAATAGCTAGCATATTGCTTTCTATTCCAGTATAAATCTCCTTCTGGTTATCAATAAAATAGCCACATATAAAAGGAAGTCTTGCCGCGCAGGCTTCAATTGCTACTGTACTGGCAGATAGTATACCAAAAACAGAGAGTTGCATTAATTCGAAAACTTCAGATGAAGTAATTCCTTTAAAACAAACAATATTTTTGAAACGTTCGAAATATTGTTCATTCTTATATGCTGCCCCAAAAACAATAGCAATTGGCAATTTCAAACCTAAATTATCCAGAATATAAGCTAAGTTCATAGAAATATTTAATGGATCAGCACCACCCATCATGATGAGACATCCATATATTTTTTTCTTCATAGGGGTCTCTGCTTCACTCAGATACTCCTTACGAAGCAACGCAAATTTATACCCTAAAAGAAATCTCGTGTATTTTTCAGCTGAATAGGAAGATTGATCAAGGCCTTCGGAATGGTTGATTATTAAGTCACAAACAAAATGTTGATTATGAATGTCGTCAATGCACACCAGTTTGCAATTTCTCTTTTTAATCTGCCTTTGATATTCTGTAGTAAAATAGTAGTTATCAAGCACCACAATTTCATCTCCGGCCAATATATTAAGAAAGAAATTAAAATGAGATTTATCAGATGGAAGGTCAATTCGTTCCCGGCAAACTTTTTCTATTTCATTGATTTGGTAAATTGTAGGGGTTTGAGTTGCATAAATGCAATGAAAATCATTTTTGAGCATTTCGGCCAGTGCCAGGGTACGGATAAAATGACCCATGCCAATAGTTGGTCCGCCATCTGCACGAAAAATGATTTTTCTTTTTTGCATTTATTAATTCAACCGCTTAAATCCACCGTGACAGACTGGTCCTTTGAGTAAAGACATAATATCCCGGCCTTCTTCACATTCTTTGATTAAGCAAAAGACAGGATCTAGCAATTCAAAATATGTATTGATAATATCTTCAGAGTGTTCTGTGCATACATAAACACTGTTACCAGCAATATAACCTTTACCGAGCATTTCCTGCGTAATTAATGTCTTATATGCCAGTGAATTTTTGCTTCTAATAGTATAACCAGCAAGAGCAGGTAAACCCCATTGATCAATAGGCAACTCATATTTGTCAGCTAACTTCTGCCATTTTTGTTTTATTTGATTTCCTTTGACCGTAATGGACTCCCATGAAGATATACGTTCCATTACGTTTAAAGTGGCAAGTGCAGCAGTAGGTCCAATACGTTCTGTCCAGAATGTGCTACTAATAAAAGTTTTTTGAGCTGCCTCCATGATTTCTCTTTTCCCAATTGTAGCTGTGATACCATATCCATTACCCATAGCCTTTCCAAACATGGCCATATCTGGTTCAACTCCATACATCATGTGAAGTCCTCCAAAAGTTTGTCGGAATCCTGATGTGCATTCATCAAAAATCAGGATGATATTATTATCAGTCGCTAGTTTTCTAACCTTTTGAAGAAAATTATCCTGTGGTCCCATATTGCGTGAAACCTCCATTTTTATTACTCCAATATCTTGCTTATCTACGAGGTCCTGCAGTTCCTGAAAGTTATTATAATTGAATGGGTATGCCGTCCCTTTGAGATTCTGAGGCACACCTGCGGGGTCTAGACCCGGGAGAAGATGTCCCGCCAGGTTTTGTTCATCACCTAAGTTCGCAGATAAATACCAATCATGCCATCCATGGTAACCGCAAATAGCTACTTTGTCTCTTCCTGAAGCAGCACGGGCAATCCGAATAGCCATTGCATTGGCTTCACCTCCGCTGCGTGCCAGTCTAACCATGTGTGCCCATGGGTGCAATTCAATCAATTTCTCAGCTAGATACACCTCTTCAGGACAATTAAGGGTGGACATATTGCCATTCTTTACAGTTTGCATGACAGCCTCGTCTACCTCATCGTTCCCATATCCTAAGATATTGGTTCCAATCCCCATAATAGAAACATCTGTATATTCACGACCATCCATATCCCAAACTTTACAACCTTTGGCTTTGCTAAAATAGGATGGCCAAAGTTCAGGTAGAAACATTTCAGGCCTTTTAGAAAGTAGCATAGTTCCTCCTGGAATCAATAATTTTGCTTTTTTATATAAGTCTTGTCCTTTGCCCATTTGTTAGTAGTTAATCGTTTTTTATTGATTTCTCGTATCCTTCGTTCCGAAGGAATTTTGAATTTAATTCTTGCAATAAACTATTTTCTTTCAACAAGTTCGCGTAAGTCTGCCAAGGTTCATTGATCCCAATGGATTCTATCAGGGTTTTGATAAGTTCAAAATCCTCAACTGTATCAACCGTGATTCTAAGTCTGGATTCGTCAATAGAATTCAAAATGCAATCTGAACGGAATAGTGTTCCTCCCATATAAGTCGAATTTTTCCAGATATAAGGAGTTACATGTTCAAGTTCAGATGTAAGTTGTGCTTCTTCATAGGCTCTTTCTAAAGCAGAAAATTTAAAAACCTCAACATCTACACCATCCGGATAGGTAGGTTTTAATGTGTTTGAAACATAATCATAATCATTTTTTATGGCATGTTGGATGATCTGATCCATCAGATTATGATCAATGAGGGGACAATCGGATGTAAGCCGTACAACCCAGTCAGGGTGTTCATTTTTTGCAGAATTATAAAATCGTTCCAATACATTGTTAACAGAGCCCTGAAATACTTCCACCCCGAATTCAAAAGCAATATCAATAATTTTTTGCGCATCCGGTTCTGTTGTTGTTGCGACTTTTAATTTTGAGATGTGTTTTGATTTTAGAATCCGCTTCAAGTGGATTTCAAGAAGAGACTCTCCGTTAATAGTCTTTAAAATTTTCTCTGGGAGACGCGTGGAGCCTATTCTGGCTTGAGTAATGGCGAGAATTTTCATTTCCAGTTTACAGGATTTAGAAGTTCGGTTTCTATTACTAATATATTTTGATTGATGAAATCAAAAGCACTCTTGTTATTTTTGAAAGACCTCAAATTTATATCCAATTGATCTTGATTATCTACCCCAATCAATATTTTATCTATAGATTCGTTAAAGGCAACATAGCTTAGAGCTAATGATTGTAAGTCAATCGATTGATTTTTACATAAATCCTTAATTCTACCGATATAATACTTAATTGGACTAAGATTTTGCTTTAATGAATCCTCATCTGCAAAAATTAGCCCCTGTAGAAAAACAGACCTTACATGTATTTCCTTGAAATTTTCTTTAGCTTTTTTTATCAAAGATCCGCGTAGGTTTTCATTATCCAATACATTATAAGGAAGCTGAATGACATCAATAAGTTTATCTCCAATAACTTTCGCAAATTCATCATTCGTATAAATTGAAATGCCAATTTTTTTTATCAAGCCTCTTGATTTAAATTCTTTCAATTCGTGGATAACTTCAGGATAATTTGAATAATCGCTGAAGGCATGAAAAGACAGGACTTCAAACTGATTGATATTTAAGTTGAGCAACGAGGATTTTATTATATCAGGCAAATTGATGCCGGGCTGATATCTAAACTTGTTGTTTATTTTAAAGCGATGTTGTCTATTATTGTGGTAAGATCCAATAGTTTCGTTTGCATCCCCATATACTTCAGCAGTATCAAGCGAATCTATTCCATTATCAAAAGCATAATCTAAAATATGAAAGATGTCATTAGCCGATAGCTTGCCTGTAACATTATTTATGCCATAATTTAATCCGAACTGAACCGTACCTAGTATGAGCTTATTATTCACGGTTCTCAAAAAAAGAGGTAATACAATTTATCACATATTGCTGCTCGTGTGAACTTAATGTTGGATACATTGGCAAACTTAGACATTTATCATAATAAGCTTCCGAATATGGTAAATCTCCCTTTTTGCATCCAAGTAGTTGGTAATAGGGCATTAAATGAACTGGAATATAATGAACCTGGGTAAAAATATTTTGTGTTCTTAGATATTCATAAAGTCCTTTTCTATTCTCTATTTCAATAATGTACAAGTGATATCCATGCCCTCCAACAAAACCTGATTGCCCCTTAATAAAATGTTTCCCATCAAAAGCTTTTTGATAAGTTTTAGCTATTTCGTGACGTCTTTGTAAACCAAGATTTGCACGCTTTAATTGACTCAAACCGAGAGCTGCCTGAAAATCAGTTATTCTGTAATTAAAGCCTAATACTTGCATTTCATAATACCAACCTGGGAAAGTTTGAAAATTGGATTCTTGAATTTGGATATGGCTTCCTAAAGCCAAATCAACGGAATTTTGAAAAAAATCGGGATCTTTTGTGATACCGTGGGTGCGAAGAAGTAGAAGTTTTTTATAAAGTTCTTCGTTGCTCGTGGTGATCATTCCTCCCTCTCCAGTGGCAATGTGTTTGACAGGATGAAACGAGAAAATAGCCAGTTCAGCATAATTTCCGTTACCACATAGTTGTTTTTCACCTTTGCTGTCAATGAAATAACCACCTGGCGCGTGACAGGCATCTTCTATGATCCAAAGACCGAATTCGTCTGCCAAAATTCTGATTTCTTCAAGATTTACAGGGGACCCAGCAAAATCGACTGGTATTATGCCTTTGTAGGTTCCTTTGGGGGAAATTTGGAGCAGTTCCCGAACTTTTCGGATATCAAGAAGGTAGGTATTAGGATCTATATCAGAAAATACCACCTCGCCTCCGCAATATCTGATACAATTGGCGCTCGCAGCAAATGTAATTGGTGTAGTAATAATCTTATCTCCCTTACTGATATTCAAGGCGAGACCACTCAAATGCAGGGCCGCTGTTCCATTGGATACAGCAACTGCATATTTACATCCAATATAATCAGCAAATGCTGCTTCAAATTCTGCGATTTTTGGTCCTTGTGTCAGCAAATCTGACTTCAGAACTGCTAGAACTGACTGAATGTCTTCGTCTGTAATATGTTGTCTCCCGTAGGGTATAGGATTCATACACAAGGTTTAAAATCTGGATCAACGAATAGTTTTATCTTTTCAATCATAGTTTCTTCAGTTTCCCATTGAGTATTAGTACCTGAATTATATTTAAATCCCTTTGCGACTTCCCATCCATTAAAATGTTTTAGATACATCTGTTTGTCTGAATCTGAAGGAATAATCGCGAAATACCTGTCAAATTCGATCGTGTTGTAGGAATCACTCTCTGTAATCATTTCTTCATGCAGTTTTTCCCCAGGACGAATTCCAACATCCTCTAGGATAGCTTTTGGGGCTATTGCTCTAGCTACTGTCTCTATTTTATAGGAAGGAATTTTGGGTACAAAGATTTCTCCTCCCAATGCATTTTCTATGGCCCAAAGAACCATCTCAACACCTGCTTGCAATGAGATATTAAAGCGAGTCATTTCATGGTGAGTTATGGGCAGGATACCATCTTTTGCCTTATCCCTGAAGAAAGGTATTACTGATCCTCTGGAGCCCATTACGTTGCCATACCTTACGGCAGAGAAGCGCAGATCCCTTTTCCCCTTTATATTGTTTGCAGCAACAAATAGTTTATCCGAAACTAGTTTAGTCGCCCCATATAGATTTATTGGAGCAGCAGCTTTATCTGTCGAGAGTGCAATAACAATTTTTACATTGGTTGCCAAAGCAGCATCAATAATATTTTGTGCCCCACCGATATTGGTTTTAATGCATTCGTCCGGATTATATTCCGCGGTAGGTACCTGTTTTAAGGCGGCAGCATGAATTATAACATCAATATCTTCACATGCTCTTTTGAAGCGCGCACCATCGCGCACGTCACCTATAAAAAAACGTACTTGTGGATATTTGTTTTCCGGATAGATCTGAGCCATGTCAAATTGTTTCAGCTCATCGCGGGAATAAATGACTAAACGTTTTACGTCTGGGTAGCGATCAAGTATCATTTTGGTAAACATTTTTCCGAATGATCCTGTACCACCTGTAATTAGGATTGACTTCTGGTTAAGCATATCAAAGATTTTATTTATTACTCCTAAATATCCATTATTGCCGTGGAATGTGCTATTTCAGACAATAATTTCCTAAGAAAAAGGATTAATATAAGTGATTAAAGTTTGAGGCATAACAATTGTTTGTTATTACAATACTCCGTTAAGAATTGATATAAATAATTGACAATCAACAAAATAGCTTGATTATTGTTTGGTAAAACCCCTGATAATCAGTATCTTAAGAGAATTTACCAGATCCATTTCAAGTATGACTCTCAAGGGGTATGATTTATATAAACAGCTAATATATAGTATATTAGGTAAGAACAAGAATATCAATAAGTGGCGAAAAGATTTTATGGCCGAGATCTTTGTACTTTTCCTTAGTATCAAAGGCCGTATTAACTTTTACCAGCTCGAAAGATACGGACAATTTTCTGAACAACGATACCGACAACAGTTTGAAAAACCTTTTGACTTCATGGAATTGAATAAAGATTTGGCCATTTCGTATGGTAGCGGTCGATTTGCAATCGCATTCGATCCTAGCTACATCAGCAAATCAGGAAAGCATACCCCTGGGCTTGGCCGGTATTGGTCAGGTTGTGCCCAATCATCCAAATGGAGTCTTGAGATTAGTGGGATTGCTGCCATTGATATTGATAACCATTTTGCCTTTCATCTTGAAGCAGTTCAAACTCCGGGTAGCAAAGGTGATCCTAACACGGATGGTAACTTACTGGATTGGTATGGCAATGTTTTGTACGAGCGTAAAGAGACCCCAGCCAAATTGTCAACCTATATTGTTGCAGATGCTTACTTTGCAAAGAAGCCATTTGTTGATAAGGTGATTTCTATGGATATGCAATTAGTTAGCCGCCTGCGTGATGATGCCGACCTGAAGTACCTATTTCATGGAGAAAGGACAGGAATGAAAGGACGGCCCCGAAAACATGATGGGAAAATAGACTGGGCTGATTTGAATCAAGAATATTTCGAAGTCTTAAATTCAGATCCCCAGGTTACTGTCTATTCTGCTATTGTTTATTCCAAATCATTCAAACGGGACATCAAAATTGCCTGTGAGTTTACCACTTCTGAAAAGGGGAAAGTAACCCATAAGATTTACTTCACAACCGATCTGCAAATGGATGCAGCAGATATTATCAAATACTACAGAAGCCGCTTCCAGATTGAGTTTCTGTACCGTGATGGCAAACAACACACTGGATTGGAACATTCTCAAGCCAGAAGCCAAAACAAACTGCATTTCCATTTCAATACTGCACTTACTTCAATAAACATTGCAAGGGTATGTCACTGGATTAACCTGCCAAAGAAGGAGAGGGAAGCTTTCTCTATGGCTGATGTAAAAACACTGTATCACAACATGTTACTGCTCGAACGATTTATTGACGTGTTCGCCATTAACCCAAACAAGCTAAAAAATCAAGATATTGTCAAAGAACTTATATATTACGGCACTTTGGCCGCTTAAAACTTAACGAACTATTGTTATTAAAGGATATTGCTGAAATAGAAGAATATATTTATTAAACTTCTTCCCACTTTTTCTTTATCAGTTGCATAGACCCTTTACCAAAGACTATACTGATACCAATAATACATCCCACAAACGAAAAAATAAAAAGAATCATTGGTCTATCCGGTCTAGATTTTTTGGTTGGTATTGAGATAGGTTCAATTATTGTAAAAACTGGTGTGTCTTGTTTTACTTGTATCTTAGCTTGTTCTAATTGTTTGGCTAATTCAGAATAGACACTATAGATCAGGTTAAATTGACTGGTTAACCGTTCCTCTTCTGTTTTTGCTGTAGCTAATGAGACATTTTTGTTGCGGTCACGAAAGGAGGCCAGTTTTTCCTGAACCGCTTCAAATTTTGTGTTTGTTTCGTCAAATCGTTGCTGGATAAAATTGAGATTGGTCGTCGCCTTTTTTATTCTGAACTCGGTAATATATTGTTGTAAAAGCGACTGGGCTCTTTGTCCTAACTGGGCGGCAGCCAAGGCCTCCGGCATGGTAGAGGTCAATGTTAAAGTCCCTTGCTTGGGATCCACATTAAGCAATACTTTAGATGTCAAGATCATTTGAACTGACCGTTGTTTGATGGTCAATGCGATGGGTCCGTTCTTTTCAGATGGTTGGCTTACCACTGTATTTGAGCCCCTGATGGCAGAAAGGATAGTGCCAGGCAAGCCAATGGTATATTTGAAAAAGAGATTGGGCTTTTGGATTCCGGTATAATAATCGTAAAAACTCACAGGTTCCTTTTGTCCTGAAAATTGAATGGGGGTCTTCATTAACTCCAATTGAAAAGGTACGCTGGAGACGATCTGGGGATAAACTAATGGGGAGAGATCGCTACCTGCCGAAGTGTTGATGTTGATTCCCGCCATAGCCGCCAGACCTCCCAAACCTCCTAATCCACCCAGTTTGGAGGA
>JBBIUJ010000093.1:0-13150 GCA_037440345.1 Prolixibacter sp. | reverse complement strand
AACCTAAGCATTATTGCGGGAGTGATTGAGCTGCAAAAATATAATGTCAACAAAGAAAGAGCCGCAATTTTGTATTGCGACTCCTCCTGATAAGTGCCTAACTGAACCATTCCTGTTAGCAATTATGAATTCCAGTTTGCTTTATTTCTTTGTAGTTCTTATCACCCCCCTGAAGTAACCGATATCCTCGGCAATTCCCATAAATGGATCGTTCATGTTAATTTCATGCTCCAGGCTACAAACGCCACTGTACTTCACTTTACGAAGCATTTTAACAAAGGCAGGGAAATCGATGACACCACGGCCAACTTCCAAAGAATATCCCAGTTTGGTTTTTCCTGTTACATCTTTGATATGGATGTCGAATACGCGTGAAATGTATTTTTTCAGGTCGGCAACCGGATCTTTGCCATTTCTGGTATCGTGCCCAATGTCGAGGCACATACCGATGCGCGGATCGAGATCTTTTACATGATTCCAAACATCTTCGGCATCGGGATAGGTAGCAATATCCGGACCATGCAGGTGAATGGCATAATTGAACCCATACTCTTTCACCTTCTTGTCGACGTAAGGCAAAAGGTCATAATTGGGAACCCCAATGATCAGTTTAACGCCTACTCTTTTGGCATATTCGAAGGCTTTGTCGATCTCTGCCTCTGATTTCATGTAGATCGGGCCAACAGCATAACCGGTTACTCCCTTTTCTTTCAGTTTGGCATGAAAGGCTGCGATCTGCTCATCGGTGCTATTGAGCGGAAGATGAAAATCTTTGATGCAAAGATAATGCACATCAACCTTTTGCATCGTGGCAAGTGTCTTGTCGAGGTCAAATTTGGCAAAGGTATAACCCGCCATTCCGATCCTGAATTTTTCGCCCGTTTCAGCAGCCGGTTGCGGTCCGGGACGCGTTGGAGCCTGCGAAAAAACATCATTTGATGTACATGTAGCAAGGACAACCATTAAAATAAACAATGCTTTCTTCATGTTTGTTTTTGTTATTTTGTTTGAAACTGTTTAGTTGTAAGTAGTATCATCAGAAACAGGACATCCTTCAAAAAACTTATGCTTATCGCAAAAGTGAAAAAAGATATACTGAAGCAAATTTACTCGAAAGAAAACAAATTCGGGTAAAAGGGGATAAATTAATCTGATGATACACATCTTTCACAAACATAGTTGTGGAAACGAATCTGATTTTGGATTCAACTGCATTATATACTTAACCCGATTAATTGTAGTTTTGTCAGATACCAGCTCCCGTTCAAGAGAGCATTTCCTATTATTCACTTAAACCCAGGTAAGAATTTATGAAGACTTCAATTTTCAATTTAACCTTTTGGATGTTTCTGATATTTGTCTGTTTTGCTCCATTTATTCAGGCTCTAAATGGTCAAACAACCGGCACTGCACCAGTAAAAACAATCGAACAACTGCAAAAAGAGAATGAGCAGTTGTCATGGATTAAAAATGACTGGCCAAACTTTAAACGCTACGGGGAAGCCAATGAAAAACTGGGTTTACCTGCGGAAAACGAAGAGCGGGTTGTCTTCATGGGAAACTCCATCACAGATGGCTGGATCAGGATTTCCCCTGAATTCTTTGAAGGGAAATCATATATTGACAGAGGAATTAGCGGGCAGACTACTCCCCAAATGCTGGTGCGTTTCAGGGCTGATGTCATCAACATTAAACCAAAGGTGGTGCTGATCCTTGGCGGAACCAACGATATTGCCGGCAATACGGGCCCTTCCACACTTGAGATGATTGAGGATAATCTTGCATCCATGGCGGAATTAGCGAAAGCAAACGGCATAAAAGTGATACTATGCTCAATTTTACCGGTATACGATTATCCATGGAAACCCGGTCTCGAACCTGCGGAGAAAATTGTTACTGTTAACAAATGGCTCAAAGAGTATGCAGCCAAAAATGGATGCGATTACCTTGATTATTTCTCCTCTGTTGTAGATAACAGGAAGGGGATGAAAGCTGAGTATTCAAAGGATGGCGTACATCCCAACAAAGAGGGATACAAGGTGATGGAGGTACTGGCTGAAGAGGCAATTGGAAAGGCGCTTAAGCACAAGAAGAAATAAGTTGTAATATATTGTAATGAATTGAGAGACTGCTTAAATTTTCTCCGTAGGAGATAAATATCAATAGCAAGGGTACATCATTAAACCAGATTTCCCGTAGAGAATTAATCCTTAATCTGTTAATGTCCTAACGGACAATAGATTTCTTCGTTGTTTTTTCTATTGACATTAATGCTCTACGGGCAAAAAAATAAATTTTAAACAGTCTGAGGCATAAAATGTTACAGCTAAGGTTATTAGGACGAAAAATGCAATTTTTCCCGCGAGGGAATAAACAAAATCCGATTTTCATTCGAATATATTCCCGTTGTGCTGTTTATCCCATCTGGGAAAACGCCAACTTCATGCGGCTCTTCCTATGGAGCTTTATGCCCTGCCGGGCATGATGTAAATTGTGATATTTGATTATATTTGAGAGAAATCAAGTTATCTCCATTCCAATGAAAAAAAACGCCAATCTCCTTCCTTTGCTCTTTATTATTGTTTGCTTTTGCATTCAGTATCCTGCTAAGGCTCAAATAGGCAGCCGTTTCCCTTCTGAAAAGAAAATCGTAAAAGATCCCGTCACCGGAGTTAAATTAACCTTCCTGACCAGTACCCCGGCGCGCGACTCCAAGATTTATCAAACACACAACCAATGGACATCAGATGGTAATTGGGTCATATTCAGATCGGAAAGGGTTAGGGGGGAAGCGATGGCCGTCAATGAAAAATCAGGTGATATCGTTCAGGTCTCCGAAGGTGGTTTCATCGGCATGCTGAGCGTGGCGAGAAAATCGATGAAGCTCTATTTTATGCGTAAAACGGTGGGAGATTCCGCCAAAAACAAACTTGACATCGTTGAAGTGGATTTGGAAAAATTGTTTGCAGACAGCAAATCAGGTACCTTAAAGAAGGCCACAGTTTATCAGCGAATATGCGGGACAACACCCTCCTCACTGGAGGCTGGCGGAGATATGGCACTTGATGGTGGAGAGGAGTGGGTCTGGTTTCGCGTAGGTAAGTCGGAAGCGCTTAGGCACCTGCCGGAAGGTACCAAAATTGAAGGAACATTCGGCCCTCGAAACATGGGCGCCGGACCTGCCGGTATTGCAGGAATGAACATTCACACCGGAGAGATTAAGTATGTTGTATCGGTTCCATTTCAGATAGGACACATCCAAAGCAATCCATGGGTACCCGGACAGATTGTATTTTGCTGGGAAACGGGTGGAAAGGCCCCGCAGCGAACCTGGATCGTGAATTCGGATGGTTCAGGACTTCGGCCTTTGTATCCCGAATCGCCTTATGAATGGATAACCCATGAAGCCGTTATTAGCAAGGATGAGGTGGCATTTGCCATCATGGGGCATCGGAAAATTGCCAATTCAACCGGCGAAACGGTCACCGGGACAGGAGGTAAGATTGCCGACCCCGGTCTTGAGCCGGCATGGGGACCTTGCGGAACACGGGAGAAACCCTCCGGACTCGGTATTGTCAATATCAACACACGTGAGATGACCATTGCCGGGCAAATACCCAAAGGAAGCGGTTTCTGGCATGTCAATGGATCTTCCGATGGTCGTTTTGTAGCGGGTGATGATTTTGAACGAAATCTGTACTTGATTGATCGCCGTACAAACGAGATGATGCTGCTCACAACTGGTCACAAAGCCACTGCTGCGGATCATCCGCATCCTACCTTCAGCCCCGATGGGACCCGCATTGAGATTCAATCTGCGATGCTCTCAGCCGATAACAAGTCGATGAATATTTGCATTGTTCCCCTTCCAAAGGAGTGGCTGGAAAGAAAATAATTGGCGCCTTAAATATCCTGGCGGGTCACTGAATCAATTCCTTTTAGTTTTTGCAGTTTGGTGATGAGGGTGTTGAGGTTGTCGGTGTTGTGGATGTAAAGGTAGAGGTGGCCTTCAAAAATACCGTCATGCGCATCCAGGTTGATCGATCGCATGTTGATGCCATATTCGTTGGAGATGATATTGGTGATCATGTTGGCCATTCCTTGTCGGTCGAAACCGCGAACATACAAATGGGTCAGGTAGGAGAGGACTTTGAACTTGTTCCAGGTGGCTTGCACAATATCTTCGCCCCTGCTCGACATCAATTTGATGGCTTCCGGGCAGGTCTTGCGGTGAATAAGTATTTGTTCACCGTCTGAAACGAAACCAACCACATTGTCTCCCGGAATCGGGTTGCAGCAAAGCGCCAGTTTGTAATTGGACTGTTTGGAATCTTCGGTAAGCAGAAAAGGCTTTTTCTTATCGATTTTCTCCTCTTTTTTATCGGAAGAGAAGGTCAGGTTCCAAAATTTTACAAACCTGTTTTCCGATTTCGTTTGAAGTACCTCCTCAAGGTTATCCAAAGAGACAAGTCCCATGCCTATCTCCGCATACAACTGCTCTTTTGTATGAAATCCGTAATGGTTGAGGAGCTTTTTAAATGTGTTGGTGGAAGGTTTGACACTCAGTTTTTCAAATTGATAGGTTAGTTTTTTTAGTCCTGCTTCAATGTGTTTTTTCTGCTCCTGCTTGAAAGAATCCTTGATCTTGGTCTTGGCCCGTGCCGTAACAGCTATATTCATCCATTCCGCTTTTGGCGACTGTTTCTCGGAAGTGAGGATCTCCACCTGGTCGCCACTCTTGAGTACGTAGCTCATTGGCACGAGCGCATGATTAACCTTTGCGCCGATGCAGTGGTTCCCCAATGCCGAGTGGATATCGTAGGCGCAATCCAGGACGGTAGAGTCCTTTGGCAACATTTTCATCTCACCTTTTGGCGTGAAGATGACAATTTCACGGCTGAAAAGATTGAGTTTAAATTCGTCCAGAAAATCAAGGGCGTCTGATTCAGGATTGGCCAACAGTTCCCTGATCTTTTGCAACCATTTGTCCAATTCGCTTTCTGAAGAGCTGTCCCCCTTGTATTTAAAATGGGCGGCAAAACCTCGCTCGTCGATCTCATCCATCCGTTCACTCCGGATCTGTACTTCGACCCATTGTCCTTTTGGTCCCATCACCGTGGTGTGAAGCGCCTCGTAACCGTTGGCCTTCGGAATGGTAATCCAATCCCTTATCCGGTCTGGTTCAGGGGTATAAATGTCTGTAACCAGAGATAATATATCAAAACATTGCCTTTTTTCGGAGATGTTTTCTTTTGGCTTAAAAACGATGCGAACGGCCAGCAAATCATAGATCTCTTCGAAGGTAACATTCTTGGTCTGCATCTTCTGGTAGATCGAATAGATCGATTTGGTTCTGCCACTGGCCGTGAAGTCAAAATCTTCTTTATAGAGTTTAGCCTGAATTGGCTTGATGAAATCGTGCACCAGGTAACTGATCCGCTCCTCTTCGCTGTGCAGGCTCAGTTCGATCTGACGATAGGTTTCCGGATCTTTGAATTTGAGACTGAGGTCCTCAAGTTCGCATTTGATGGCGTAAAGTCCAAGCCGATGGGCCAATGGGGCAAATATGTAGAGTGTTTCGGAGGAGATTTTCAACTGTTTGTTGAGGGGCATTGAGTCGAGGGTCCGCATGTTGTGCAACCGATCTGCCAGTTTGATCAAAATGACCCTCACATCGTCCGAAAGGGTCATCAGCATCTTGCGAAAATTGGTAGCTTGCTTCGAATCGTAGGTTCCCGACAATTTTGTAAGCCCATCTACCAACATAGCTATCTTGGCTCCGAACATCTTCTCAATATCCTGAACCGTATAATCCGTATCCTCTACAACATCATGAAGGATAGCCGCTACCGCGGATTTGGTTCCCAACCCTATCTCGCTAACCACGATTTTTGCGACAGAAAGGGGATGCACAATATAAGGTTCTCCTGACCGGCGCCTGACTCCCATGTGGGCCGAAGATGCAAATTGAAAAGCCTTTTGGATCAATTGCACATTCTCAGGCGTCAGCGGACGGGTAAAAGATTTTAACAACTCTTCGAAAAGGTCATCAATCTCCCTCTTTTCTATTTCTGTCTGCAAATCCATCTGTAAACAAAATATTCATAACGGGTTCATCGAATTCTGAATGGAAACATCATCCAGACTTGACCGTCCTAAATTAACCTATTTTTTATTATTCCGTCATCCAGTTTTTCAATCGTTTCAACCATTTTCCCCCACGTGAAGCGGTTCTTTTCTATCCGGATATTTGCCTTGAAAGACTCTTCCCGATCATACTCCAGAAAATCAATAAGCGCTTCTGAAATGGCATCAGGATTTGGTTCTACAGAATATCCAACTTTTCCGTCAGGCACAATTTCTCCCAATCCTCCAACATTGGTGACCAGGATAGGTTTTTCGAAATGGTAGGCAATCTGTGTAACGCCACTCTGTGTGGCATCCTTATAAGGTTGCACTACCAGGTTGGCAGCACCGAAGTAGGAAGAGACCATGCTGTCGGCTATAAAGTGTGTGTGCAGGATCACATGGTCTTCCAAATGTTGCTCTTTAATGATCTGATCATACTTCTGTGAGGCAGTATAATATTCGCCTGCAACCAGCAACTTAACCTTAAATTTTCGCAAAGCCGGATTGGCAAAAGCGGTGAGCAACCAATCGAGACCTTTGTAATCGCGGATAAACCCGAAGAACAGCAGATACTTGAAATCAGAATCCAAATTCAAGTTGGAAAAAGCCTCCTGCCGGGATACCGCTTTCCCAAAGTTGTCGTAAAGCGGATGGGGAGTATACAGCACAGGAACGGATGGCCGTATTTTCTTCAAATCTTCCAGAACTTTTTGTGATAGCGTGACAAACCCATCGACGCTCCCTATAAAATATTTGGTGAGTTGCAGGTCCCCCAGACGCTTTTCGTGGGGGATAATATTGTCAGCCAGCGAGATGACCCTCGTGTGCAGGTTTTTCTTCACAATACGGGCAATGGTCCCCAGCGCCGGGGCCATCATCGGTATCCAGAACCTCATGACCAGCAGATCAGGTGCCAGTTTCCTGATTTCCCTTCCAACAGATATCCAGTTGAAAGGATTGACCGAATTCACCCTGATACGAATTTCAAGATCCGTTGGTGCAGTTTGATCAGAATATTGAGATTTGCCGGGGAACAAAAAACCGGGATATTGAAGTGAAAAAGTATAGATGATTACCTCATGCCCCTCAGCGATAAGCGCCCTGGCCAATCTTTCGTTAAAAGTGGCTATGCCTCCTGGTCTAAAGGGCCAGGTTGTTCCCAAAAGGATGATGCGTTTTTTTAATTCTGCCATACAAATGCAAATGTACCTATTTAACCAATATTTCCGTCCGAACGATTATCTTTGGGCAAAATATGGATAAAATGGAAGAACGGCCTTTAATATTGATATCCAATGATGACGGGGTTTTTGCCAAAGGGTTAAACGAACTTATTGAGGTGATGAAACTCTTTGGCAACATCGTTGTAGTTGCGCCCGACGCTCCCCATTCCGGAATGTCTCATGCCATTACAGTTGAAAAACCATTGAGAATCAATAAATTACAGGAAGAGGAAGGACTTTCCATCTATTCTTGTTCGGGCACGCCGGTTGATTGCATCAAACTTGCCTGCAGTAAAATACTTGACAGACTTCCCGATTTTGTGATTTCAGGGATCAATCATGGGGCAAATACATCCATTTCGGTACTCTATTCGGGAACGATGGGGGCTGCAATCGAAGGCTGTATCCATGGAATTCCTTCCATTGGATTTTCACTGGATGATTATATACAGGAGGCCGATTTCACAAAAGCCAAAAAAGTAGTGGCCCGCATATTCCAGAAAGTAGCCGAGTTTGGTCTGCCTGATGGAGTTTGTCTGAATGTGAACATTCCCAAAGGAGAGATCAAAGGCATCAATTTTTCACGCCAGACTCGTGGAAAATGGATGGAAGAGTTCGAACAACGAACCGATCCGCATGGTCGCGAATACTACTGGATGACAGGTTATTTCAATGATGCAGAGAATGAGGCACGAGACACCGATACCTTTGCCCTGATCAATGGTTTTGTATCCGTAGTGCCTGTGACGACTGATCTGACAGCCTATACCGCTTTTCACTTTATGCAAAAATGGAAATTCTGACCCTATGAGTGCAGCTTATTATGAACCTTCGGGATTGAACAAATTTTGGCTTGGCCTTCTGCTTGGTTTGGGTTTTCCTTTGGTGTTTTTTATGCTCTATTTCCTATTTCGGTTTAGGGACCTAACTTTTAGCGAATACATACATATTCTCATACGGACCGGGAAATTTGTCCATGTGATCAGTTTGGCAGTTTTTCCCAATTTGATCCCATTCATGTTTTTTGTCAGGACCAACCGGTTCAAATCGGGGAGGGGAGTGATGGCAATAACCATTCTATTTGTCCTGGCTGTCTTTGTCATGAAATTCACCATGTAAGCAATCATTAAAGCGCAACAGAATGAGATATTTTATCATTGCCGGCGAGGCCTCCGGTGATCTGCACGCTTCCCATTTGATGGCAGGCATCAAGAAGAAAGATACTGATGCGACTTTTTGTTTTCTTGGAGGGGATTTGATGGCCGAACAGGGAGGAGTCTTGCTAAAACACTACCGTGATATGGCTTTCATGGGCTTTTTCACGGTCTTGATGAATCTGAAACAGATCAAAATCAATTTTAAAATGGCCGAGGAGAAGCTCCTCGAATTCCAACCTGATGTGTTGATATTGGTCGATTATCCCGGATTCAATTTTAGAATGGCCAGATTTGCCAAAATGCACAATATCAGGACATTTTACTATATTTCCCCCAAAATTTGGGCATGGCGTCCGGGACGGGTAAAATGGATTTTGAAGTATGTGGATGAACTGTTTACCATCTTTCCCTTCGAAAAAGCATTTTACGACAAATTCAACTATAAAATTCGTTACGTTGGAAATCCCACCATTGATGAGCTGGCAGTTCGCCCCAACATGGAGCAAACCTACCGTGAATTTATCGATGAAAATAATCTGGAAGATCGGCCAATCGTGGCCCTGCTTGCAGGAAGCCGAAAACAGGAGATCAATCTGATATTGCCTGTTCTGACAGAGGTGGCAGATCTGTTTCCCATTTATCAGTTCGTCATAGCCGGCGCCCCTTCCTTGCCACTCAATCTGTACCAGGAGCATCTGAAAGATCGCAGGATTCCTGTCCTGTTCGGCAAGACGTATGAACTTTTGCAGCAATCCAGAGCGGCGGTTGTTGCTTCCGGTACAGCCACACTCGAAACCGCCGTGATCAAAGTCCCCCAGGTGGTCTGTTACATCATGGAGTTGGGAAGGTTTACCTCCCTGCTAAAGAAACTCTTTCTGAACATCCAATGGTTTTCGCTGGTCAATCTGGTGATGGACAAGGAGATTGTCAGGGAATTTTTTCAGGAACGCTGTAAACCCGAAGCTGTAGCAGCCGAACTCCGGAAAATATTGGAAGATGACGCCTACCGGGAGGAGATGCTCCAAAATTACAAACTGATGCTGGCCAAACTGGGACCTCCGGGATGTGCGGATAGGGCAGCCGGGGAGATGGTTGGATTATTAAGAAGCTAATACTTGTATTCCATGCTAAGCCTCATAAAAAAAGAACTCCTTCAATTTTTCGGATCATTGATCGCCTACCTCATCCTGGCGGTCTTTGCGCTGATCACGGGACTGTTCCTCTGGTTCTTCGATGGGAACATGAACATTCTTGCGGGAGGTTACGCCTCCCTCTCCTCCTTTTTTGAGCTTGCGCCCTGGTTGTACCTCTTCCTGATACCGGCAATTACCATGCGGCTATTCTCTGAAGAGGTGCGCAACGGTACCATGGAACTGTTGTTGACCAGGCCATTGACTGTTTTTCAATTGATTATTGCTAAATTACTCGCAGCGTTATTTGTCGTTTTTCTAACACTTCTTTTGTCACTTGTCTATTTCTATACGGTTTATCAGCTTGGAAATCCGGTCGGAGTGGTGGATGTGGCTGCAACCTTTGGAAGCTACTGCGGACTGCTTTTACTTGCACTGATATTTCTGTCCGTTGGATTGTTCACCTCTTCGCTCTCCGAAAACCAAATAGTGGCTTTCGTTCTGGCAGTCTTGCTCTCATTTTTCCTCTTCTCCGGATTTGAACTCCTTTCAGAGCTGACATTACAGACATCTTTAGCTTCCTTCCTGCTTTCACTGGGAATCTCCGCCCATTACGAATCCATCAGTAGGGGGATGATCGATAGTCGCGATCTCTTCTATTTTTTAACGGTTGCCACAGCCTTCCTGATTCTGACAGGTGTAGCCTTAAACTGGAAAAGAACAATTGTATCCTTTCAGCGCAGGCGGATAACTTATTATCTCCTTCCAATTCTGGGTTTATTGGTTGTGGCCAATCTTCGGTTCTTTCGCCTGGATTTTACCGCTGAAAAAAGGTTTACGCTTTCACAATCATCCATCAGGATACTCGAAAAAATTGACAAACCATTGATGGCCGAAATTTATCTGGAGGGAGAGATGCCGGTCGGATTTCGCAGGCTTAAAACAGCCATCAATGAGAAATTGACTGACTTTCAGCAGTACCGTAAAAATTCAATCTACATCCGGAAAGTAGATCCTTACAAAGAGGTCTCCGCCCAGGATCGAAAGGCCTATTTTGATCAATTGTTTCAGCACGGGATCGTTCCTACTGATCTTAGGATCAAGACGGAACAAGGCATCACGACAAAACTGGTATTCCCTACGGTAGTCTTGCATTATGGTGAAAGGTCGATGGTGCTGAACCTGCTTAAAAATGATCCGGCACAGTCTGCCGAGGAGAACCTGAACCGTTCTATCGAGCTACTGGAGTATGAGTTCATGAATGCCATCCATACAATCACCCGCGATAAACCAATCCATGTCGCCTTTCTGGAGGGCCATCAGGAGGCCGACTCCTTGCAACTCCTGGACTTTTCTTCGGCCTTGTCCTCCGGTTTTGCCGTTTCCAGGGTAAATACCAACATGCTTCTGTCCAATCCCGACAGTATCAGGGTACTCATCGTGGCCAATCCGTTGTCGAAATTTCCGGAACGTGACAAATTAATTTTGGACCAGTACCTGATGAAAGGTGGCAGAATGGTCTGGCTCATCGATCCTGTCAAAGTGAGCCTCGATAGCCTCTCCGAAGGGATGACGACCTTGGCGCTTCCGGTAGATCTCAACCTTAGTGATCAGCTTTATCATTACGGTGTCCGCCTGAACAATGATCTGGTTCAGGATGCCGAATGCCTGCAAATACGTGTCAATACTGCACCGGTTGGGGCTTCACCCCACTATTCCATGGCCCCATGGTACTTTTCACCTTTGCTTCATCCCCTGCTGTCGCATCCCATCGGAAAAAATGTCAATCCAATCTCTGCCGAATTTGTCAGTTCGATCGATACTGTTGGGGAGGACCCAGATATCCATAAGAAAATCCTGTTAAGCACATCCCCTTTTTCCCGAAAGAATGAAGCACCAGTTCTGGTCAATCTCCGTATGATTGATGTGGTTCCATCCAGGAGTTTTTTCAACAAATCAAATCTGATTACCGGGATTTTGCTCGAGGGGAAGTTTGGCTCTGTTTTCAAAAACAGGATTGTGGATATGCCCGATCTTCCGGCAGGATTTAAACCGATTGTCGGAAGCAAACCAACCCAGATGGCGATTTTTTCGGATGGAGGACTCATCTCAAACAAGGTTAACCGTGCTGCAAAAGAGCCTAAAACAGCTCTGCTGGGATACGACCGTGTCTCAAAAATCACCTGGGGGAACCGCGATTTTTTCGTCAACCTTGTCCAGTATCTCAGCGATGATGCTTCCCTGATTGAGTTGCGCGGCAAATCCTGGCAACTCAGACTTCTTGATAAAGTAAAAGTCAACGCTCAAAGCAACTTTTACAAATGGTTCAACCTGCTACTTCCTTTGATGCTCATTTTAATTTCAGCAGTATTATTTACCTGGAGAAGAAAGCGGTTGAACGAAAAGCCAATTCTGAAAGCTGAAAAGTGAATGCGAAAAAAATGTTTATCGCGAAGAAAAATCGAGTGAATGTTTGTATATTCGTAACTTTGAGATTTACCTTTGGGGTGAGGTTCAAAAGCCTGGAAAACAAAGATAAATAGCGTAATATCAACAGTAACTAATCTATATTAGAATGAAACGACCATGAGAAAATCCTGCACACACACCAGAATGACTGTTGGGAGTTCCATATGGCCGTTAAAAATCAAAATTATAATCATATGAAATGAGCATGATTGTAAATCACATATCAAGGTGAATATAAACAACATGCGAGTTCCATGTGGCAATTAAAAATAAATTTATACACACATGAAATTTGTCGTTTCAAGTACCGAGTTGCTGAAGCACCTCAATGCCATCAGCCGGGTGATCAGCAGCAAGAATACACTGCCTATACTGGATAATTTTTTGTTTCGGTTGGAAGGAAAATCCCTTTCTATAACTGCTTCAGACCTGGAAACAACCCTCATAACCACCATGGAGTTGGATCATTCGGAAGATGATGGTTTGGTAGCCCTGCCGGCGAAAATTCTTTTAGATACATTGAAAGAGTTTCCTGAGCAACCGCTCTCTTTCCAGTTGGATGCGGATACGATGGGCATGAGCATTCTTTCGGCCAATGGAAAATTTGCCATTCCCGGACAAAACGGCGAAGAATTTCCAAATCAGCCAACACTGAATCCCGAGCACTATACCATCAATGTTCCGCACGATGTCATGCTGAACGGTATCAACAAAACCCTTTTCGCTACTGCGGATGATGAACTCCGTCCGGTGATGAACGGAATCAACATTGAGATATCGCCTGTTGAGATGACCTTTGTCGCATCTGACGCGCACAAATTGGTGCGCTACAAACGAACCGATGCGAAATCTGACAATGAAGCATCTTTCATCCTGCCGAAGAAACCAGCGTCACTGCTTAAAAATCTCCTTCCCAAAGAGGATTTTGATGTAGTCCTGGAGTTTGATGAGAAGAATGCGATTTTCCAATTAACTGGATTTAGAATGGTTTGCCGGTTGGTGGAAGGGAGATATCCAGCTTACAATTCGGTAATTCCCGTTA
>JBBIUJ010000092.1:0-13262 GCA_037440345.1 Prolixibacter sp. | reverse complement strand
TTTTCTTTTGCTCAACCTTCCAAATTCGGAACTTATTACGATCAGCGGAAATCCCTTTTCGAGATTCTTCCGGATACGAAGAATGAGATCATCTTTTTGGGAAACAGCATTACCGATGGTTCGGAATGGTGCGAGTTGCTTGGAAACCCACGTGCCAAAAACAGGGGGATCAGCGGCGACACCAGCGAGGGTGTGCTCTTCCGTCTGTATCAGGTAACAAGGGCACAACCCGCCAAAGTCTTTTTGCTGATCGGGATCAACGATCTCTCCAGAAATATCTCTCCTGATACGGTTTACGTCAATATTTGTAAAATAGTCTCCACCATTCGCACAAAATCACCGAAGACAAAGGTTTACGTGCAGAGTATTTTGCCTGTGAACAATACTTTCAAAACCTTCGCAAACCACACGAGCCGGACCCCCCAGGTGAAAGATCTCAACGAACGCCTCAGAACTATTTGTCCCAGACTGGGCGCCACCTACGTGGATCTGTTCAGCGAGCTGAAAAATCCCAACGATGATCTGCTGAACCCAATGTACACCAATGATGGATTACACCTGTTGGGCGAAGGGTACAAGGCATGGATGAGGATAATTCAGCCTTTGCTGTGAAATAAATATAGTTTGAATAGTTTGAAGGGTTTGAAAAATTAACCTCATAAACATTTCAACTCATTTACTTCGTCTGACGTTGATTCTGCTCCCGATATTCCTGTTTCTCCTTCTGGTCTTCAATCATATCAGAGGGTTTATCGAGTTCGGAATTGGATTCCAACGATTTCCAATCGAATTTTTCTTTGAAGGGTTTTAAGGCCTTAACAGGATCAAAAACCTTGACATTTACAGGTGAAGCTTTGTAGGGCGTAAAATCCGGCTTGTCGGTGAACAGGTCGGAAAGATCGTTTGCCCCGGCATCATATTGGTTGAGGTATGGCATTCCGAGAATATTCCAGAATGTCTTGAAGATACTGCCAAAGCTGTAATGTACATGACCTACATAATCCTTTTTTGCGTAGGGAGAGGCTACCATCAGTACGCTCCTGTGGGCATCGATGTGATCGACGCCATTTTGCGCATCATCTTCCGTCACAAAGACGGCCATATTTTTCCAATAGGGAGTATTTGACAAATATTCGATGATTCGTCCAACAGCAAGGTCGTTATCGGCCATGTAACTTTCACGGAAGGGATATCCTTTTTCGGGCACATCAGCGGCTCCATGATCGTTGGGGATGATGCAGGTGATCAGTTGAGGCATGGTTTTCCCCTTTCCGATATATTTTTGATCAAACTCCTTGATAAACTGGTTTATCCGAAACTGATCGGGGATGGAGGTGTTGTAAGTTGGGTACATCTGACTGCTACGGCTAAAAAGAGGCTGTGGGACCGGGAAATTGGCAAAGAACCCAATTCCCGATTTGGTATAGCTTTCCTGATAAAATGCCGGTTCGAACATCACACTGAATCCAAAGTTAAAGAAGTCGATTTTGTTCCTTTCGAGATGTTCCCACATGGAACCTGCTTCATTATAATCTTCGGGGTATATGGCCCCGGCCGCACCGTTCATTGCCAATGCGCCAGGAGCCTTTGAACTGCTTTTGTATTCCCTGTTCCCACCATAGTTTGCCGGAACCGTGGTTTCCACCCACTCGTTTGGATAGGTATTGACCAACCAGCGATGGCCGTCGGCCGACACATCCGAATCTACATAAAAGTTATCGGCAATGGCAAAAGTCGTGGCCAGTTTAAGATGGTTCACCATCACGGTCACATCTTTGACAGCAGCGCTCTTCTTTTTATTGGTAAACGATGCATGGCGCCCATACCTTGCCAGAGTGGAATCCCCATCTCCCTTTTTTACCTGACCGAAAACCTCATCATAGGTGCGGTTCTCTTTGGAAATAAAGACGATGTGTTTGATGGGGGACTCCTTTTCACCACCGAAAATTGGAATCGGATTGTCCCCACGTATGGCTTTTATTTCCGAGAGGGTGTTGATTTTAAAGTTGTTGGAGTTCACCTGATTGGTCAGTTTTTTGAGTTGTTCGTCTGATGGGATCTCCATAACACCCACACTCCCCTTCATCAGTGCACCGATGTAGGTAATCTCTTTGCCGGTTTTAAACAGCTGTCCGCCATTGGGGCCACTTCCGAATCCCTTGGCATTGGCAACGATGAGTCTCTTCCCGTCGCCTGTCACCTTTAGTTTGGCAGGAAACCACCCTGCCGGGATATGACCTTTCACCTCAAAAGAGGGCAAGTCGATCACCCCGATGGCATTGATGCCCGACTCGGCCACATACAACCGTTTTTGATCGGGGGAGAGGGCCAGTCCAAAAGGAATGACCCCTCTGAAATGTTTGACGGCAGGATGCGGTTGAAGAAAAATCTCCTTCACCACAACATCTTTTTGGCCATCGATGACTGAGATATTGTCGTTGTTGCCGTTGCTGACAAATATAAATTGATCGGTTGCGACCAGAGAGTTGGGGCTCGATCCGCCAACAGCCGGAATGCCTTCGACTTTTGTTCCGACCAGATTGCCGGTTTTGATTTTGGCAATGACTTTTGCTTTGGATATATCTTTCACATCGACCCCCCAAACCGAAAATGATTCGGGTACATTCGGGTCGCCGAGTCCTTTGATCTTCATACCGTTGATTACAGTCCCGTTTTGCATCTCTTTGCTGTTGAATGCCGTAGCCGGAAATTTAAGCGCCTTATTGTACAATTTTTTCTGTTCAATATCGCCAATTTTGCTATATTCGAACATACCCACATTGGCTACATAAACCTTCGATTCATCAGGTGTTAAAGCAATGCCAAACGGATAACGGCCTACCGGAACAGTTTTGATGATCTTTCTTAGTTTGGTATCAATGATGATCATTCTGAAAAGCATCTGATCGACGGCAAAGAGGTATTTCCCATCTTTTGTGAGGGTCATATCTCCGATGTAACCATCCGGCGCCGGTCGATTATCTTCTGAAACCGCGCAGTTGATGGAATCGAGCTTTGCCCCGGAGGCAGTATCGAAGCGGTATATTTTATTCCCTTGGCCTCCTGATACATAAACGCTTTTGTTGTCGGGGGCAAGGACCACTCCCATAAAAACGGATTCCAGAACCCCTTTGTTGGTTTGTGGCCCTGGCGGCACCTGAAGGACTGACGGTTCCATCCCCGTGAGGTTGGTCAAAATTGAGATGGACAAGGGTGAAGTACCCGAGTTGGTTGTGACAGCCATCGTCCCATCGTTGCTGATGGCCAGTCCAAAGGGATGAGGAGCTACCTGAAATGTTTTGCCATAAGGGGTGACTAACCGGCCATTGGGTATCACGGTAGTGCCCTCCTTGTTGATTACAGTATAACGACTCTCAGCAGGAGCTGAAAGGAGAGAAAGTTTGCCGTTATCCTGGCAAAATGTTGACAAATGGGAGGTAAAAACAAGGATAACTGCCAGTAGAAATGTTTTTAATATAGTCATGATAAAAGAGATTGGTAAAGGTATTTAAGTAATTCATCTTCAGGAATGTGTGGAAATAGCGATCAGATTTCCGTTTATTCCCCAAGGCTCCCCAAATATAGAAAAATGTATTCATTGTTGTTTTAAGCTAAGACCCCTGTTCCCCTTGATTTTTTGGGATTTAAAATTGTTATTGAAAGATAGTTGGTTACGCTGATTTTTTGTTCTTTTTTGGTATCCCAAAGAGGAAGACTGGTGTTCTGAAAAATCCCAACGACGATCTGCTGAATCCAATGTACACCAACGACGGATTGCACCTGTTGGGAGAAGGGTACAAGGCCTGGGCGAAAGTTATACAGCCCAATATGTGATCGTTCCCTCTTTCAATAGGAGTTCCCCTGCAATTTCAAGATAAAGGTTGGAATACCTTAGTAGGGGCAACCCCGTTGGGGTTTGTGAAGATTTGTATCCAGCTCGTCCCCCAGTTGCACTGGAGGTTATTCATAGGCAACTCCTGCGGAGTTCATGAGCTAAACAGCATTGATTTACATTCTATCAATGAAAAAAATTGTGATATTGCTTTCCCGGAGCATCTGAACAGTAACAACAGACGTAAATAAAAAATGGAAGAATCGCTCCTTCCATTTTATTATTGATCATTGATTGTTTATTGTTTTTGAATGAAATCCACAATCCAGTCTCCAACGGCTGAGGTGGTGAGCGCTTTTGATTTGTCGTCAATGAGATCCTCGGTAACGGCACCGGCAACCAATGATGCCTCAACGGCTTGCCTGATAAGAGTTGCCTCCTTGTTGAGCGAATAGGCGTACTCGAACAACATGGCTACTGAAAGGATTGTTGCACAGGGATTGGCGATATTTTTGCCGGTTGCCTGCGGGTAAGAACCATGGATGGGTTCAAAGACCGAAGTATGTACCCCGATGGAAGCCGAAGGTAACATTCCCATGGAGCCGGCTATCACACTGGCTTCGTCGGTAAGGATATCCCCAAACATATTTTCAGTCACCATCACATCGAAACGCTTTGGCCACTGGATCAGTTGCATGGCGGCATTGTCGACGAACATGTATTCCACTTCGACTTCAGGGTACTGAGGTTCCATCTCTTTGGAAACCTGTCTCCACAAGCGTGAGGTAGCCAGAACATTGGCTTTATCGACTACCGTGAGCCGCTTTTGGCGTTTCATGGCGAATTCGAAAGAAAGTTTCAGGATGCGTTCTACCTCCATTCGGGTGTAGATGCAGGTGTCGTAAGCGGTGTTGCCGTTTTCGCTGCGTCCCTGCGGTTCTCCGAAATACATCCCGCCAGTCAGTTCGCGGATGACCACAAAATCGGCCCCTTCGATGCGTTCTGTTTTGAGGGGGGATTTCTCCAACAGTGATGGGAAAGTGATCAGTGGACGAATGTTGGCATATAGCCCAAGCTTCTTGCGCATGGCAAGCAAACCCTGCTCCGGGCGCACTTTTGCGGACGGATCGTTGTCGAAACGCGGATGACCAATGGCACCAAACAGTACCGCATCCGATTTCATGCAAAGTTCGTGGGTTTCATCAGGGTAGGGATTACCCGTTGCATCGATGGCAGCAGCTCCAACCAATGCCTTTTCGGTATGCAGTTCGTGACCGAATTTCTTCGCGATGGCTTCGGTTACTCTTAGTCCTTGTGCAACAATTTCGGGCCCGATTCCGTCTCCGGCCAACACAGCAATGTTTAATTTCATGTGATCTATTATTTGTTTAAAATGGTTTTATTGTTTGAAAAGTTACCGGTCCCTGAGCTTGTCGAAGGGAAATGTTAACGGTTCCTGAAACCTTATTATCTTATAAAAATATTTCTGATAGATTCAAAGGTTGTTCTTTATACAAATTCAATAAGGTAATAAGATTGGATGCGGTTGGTTTGTTCTTATCTACTAAGATTGCTTTAGAAAATAAGGTTTATATGATCAAGATTTCCTCGCTTAGATCCCATAATTTTCACATTTCCCAATTTTCACATTACCCAATCTGCTTTATTCTGACCTCTTAATAAATTTGCCCATTGCTCTCAATGATGTTCAGCATCTTGATGGTGGCCTTGATCGCGGCAGCAGTCTGATCGGGATCCAATCCACGTGTTTTGAATTCACGGCCCAGGCTCCAGGTGATCAGGGTCTCAACCAAAGCGTCCGTTCTTCCTCCCGGAGGAATGGTAACCGTGTAGTTGACAAGGACCGGCAATTGTTTGTGCAGCTTGTGATAGATCTTATGTAGCGCATTCATGAAAGCATCGTATTGACCATCTCCCGATCCTGCCTCTTCGTATAGCTCTCCATTCATCTCGATACACACCGTGGCCATCGGCCTCAATCCAAGCGCATGTGAAATGGCGTAGTTTTTCAGAGTGATCCGTTCGAAAATAGATTCACTTTTCAAAACATCTGAAAGAATGTATGGAAGATCCTCCGAGGTAACTGACTCCTTTTTATCGGCCAGTTCGATTACTTTGTCTGTAACCCTTTTGAGGTTTTCAGCATCCAGCCGGATGCCCATCTCTTCGAGGTTTTTGGCGATGTTGGCTTTGCCCGAGGTTTTGCCAAGGGCATATTTCCGTGTACGGCCGAATCGTTCTGGCAGCAGATCGTTGTAATAGAGATTGTCTTTGTTGTCGCCGTCGGCGTGTATGCCGCTGCATTGCGTGAAAACATTTTCGCCAATGATAGGCTTATTGCCTGAGATATGAATTCCGGAGAAGGTTTCTACCAAACGGCTCACCATGTTAAGCTTGCGCTCGTTGATGGAATTGGACATTTTCAGGTGGTCGTTCAATAAAGCCACAACGCTTGATAGGGGAGCATTTCCGGCCCTTTCGCCTAGTCCGTTGATGGTAGTGTGAACGGTCCTTATACCTGCACGCAACGCCGCATCTACATTGGCAACAGCAAGGTCGTAGTCGTTGTGGGCATGAAAATCAAAGTGGAGCGATGGGAAGTTGTGCATCATGGTGGTGCAAAACCCGAAAGTCTCAGTAGGATTAAGGATTCCGAGCGTATCGGGAAGCATCAACCTCTTGATGGGCTCATTTTTAAGCCCTTCAAGCATGAAATTGACATATTCGGGCGAATTGCGCATGCCGTTCGACCAGTCTTCCAGGTAGAGGTTGACCGAAATATTCATCTCCTGAGCAAGGGCAATCGCTTTTTTGAGATCTGCCAGGTGTTGCTCAGGACTTTTCTTCAACTGTTGCGTCACATGGCGAAGCGATCCTTTACCAAGAAGGTTGATCACTTTCCCACCTGCTTTGGCAATCCAGTCGAGGGAAGTGGTTCCATCCACGAAGCCAAGAATCTCAATTTTGTCGTGATACTCTGTCCCCCGGGCCCAATCCATTACCTTTCTGGCGCCAAGCATCTCACCATCGGATACCCTGGCAGAAGCGATTTCAAGGTAATCAATCCTAACCTCTTCCAGCAGAATCTTGGCGATGTTCAGCTTCTCAGCATCCGAAAAGGATACCCCAGAGGTCTGTTCGCCATCCCTCAGGGTCGTATCCATGATGTATACTTTGTTCTTCATCAATAAATTGAATTTATAAGTGAAAAATGAAAAGTGAAAAATGAAAAATGATGAAAGGATGAGACGGAACTCCTATTGTTCATTACTTTTCATTTTCATTTATCACTTTTCACTTTTCATTTAATTCAAACGCTTCAATCTCCTTCTTGAGACTGAGCAGGTAATCAATGTCATCGTACCCTTTCAAAAGGCACTCTTTTTTGTATGGGTTAATATCGAATTTAAATTCTGTCCCCAGAGTGTTATTTCGGATGGTCTGGGATTCCAGGTCCACTTCAAAAGTAGCCGAAGGATTTTTTTCGATGGTTTCAAACATGCCTGACAGGAAATCTTCGGGTACCTGTATCGGCAACAGCCCGTTGTTGAGGACATTGCCCTTGAAGATATCAGCAAAGAAGCTTGACACGACGACCCTGAAACCAAAGTCGTATACTGCCCATGCGGCATGTTCGCGGCTGGAGCCACTGCCGAAATTCTTTCCGGCAACCAAAATGGTCCCAGAATATTTCGGATTGTTCAAAACGAAATCGGGGTTGGGAGTACCATCCTTACGGTACCGCCAGTCGCGGAACAGGTTGTCGCCAAATCCTTTGCGCTCAACCGCCTTCAAAAACCTGGCGGGTATGATCTGGTCCGTGTCCACATTCTCGATGGGAAGCGTAACAGCCGGACTCACTATCTTGGTAAATTTCTCAATCATGATCATTTGATAATTATAGAAGGATAAAGGTTAAAGGATAAAGGTTAAAGTGAACCCCATCCTACCTTTTATACTTCATTTTTCTACATTGCTTTTCAAACTTTATCCTTTTTACTTTATCCTTTATCCTTTGAAATTACTCTCTCGGATCAGTAACAACCCCATAAACTGCCGCTGCCGCTGCCATCAGGGGACTTGCCAGCATGGTTCTGGCGCCGGGGCCCTGGCGACCTTCGAAATTGCGGTTCGAGGTAGAGACGGCATATTTCCCTTCCGGGATTTTGTCATCGTTCATGGCCAGACAAGCCGAACATCCGGGTTGGCGGAGCGCGAAGCCTGCCGACTCCATGATCTCAACCAGTCCCTCTTCGCGGATTTGTTGTTCAACCTGTTTTGATCCGGGAACGATCCAGGCCGTAACCCAGGAGGCTTTTTTCTTGCCTTTGATGTAGTTGGCAAATTGGCGGAAGTCCTCGATTCGTCCGTTGGTACAACTGCCGATGAAGACGTAGTCGATTTTCTTTCCTTTCAGCTTTTCTCCGGGTTTGAAACCCATGTAGTCGAGTGATTTAAGGAAGGTTGCACGGTCGCTGCCTGTCAACTCATCCCCGGTAGGGATAGAACCACCTACTCCAACACCCATTCCGGGATTGGTGCCATAGGTGATCATTGGGGCGATATCAGCTGCATCGAAGGTGTACTCGGTATCGAAAATGGCATTTTCGTCTGTTTTGAGTTTTTTCCACTCTGCCACTTTCTGATCCCAGTCGGCCCCTTTTGGCGCCTCTTCGCGACCCTTCAAATAGGCAAATGTTGTCTCGTCGGGGGCAATCATTCCACCACGGGCGCCACATTCGATGCTCATGTTACAAAGAGTCATCCGCGCTTCCATGGAGAGGGAGCGGATGGTTGATCCCGCAAATTCAACAAAGTGGCCGGTACCGCCTGAGGTGGTAATTTTTGAAATCACATAGAGTGCAATATCTTTTGAAGTGACATTTTTGCCCAATTCCCCTTCCACATTTATCCTCATCTTTTTAGGTTTCGGTTGGAGGATGCACTGACTGGCAAAGACCATCTCGACCTCGCTCGTGCCAATACCGAAGGCGATGGCCCCAAAGGCCCCGTGGGTAGAGGTGTGGCTGTCGCCGCAGACGATGGTCATGCCTGGCTGTGTAATGCCTAGTTCAGGACCAATTATGTGCACGATGCCGTGCCATTTGTGGCTCAGACCATACATCGGGATTTTGTGTCGCTCGCAATTGGCAGTGAGGGTCTCAACCTGCTTGCGTGAGAGCTCCTCGCGGATTGGCAGGTGTTGTTCGATGGTGGGTACATTGTGGTCGGGTGTTGCCACAGTATTCTGCGGACGAAAGACGGTCAATCCGCGGCTTTCCAATCCCGAAAATGCCACAGGACTGGTAACCTCGTGGATGAAGTGCCTGTCGATGTACAAAACGGAGGGGCCTCCTTCGATTTTGTTCACCACATGGGCATCCCAGATCTTATCAAATAATGTTGTTGGTTCCAAAACGATTCTATATTAAGTAATATCCTGAAATAAATGTGTTCTTAATTGACAAAGGACAATTGACAGTTGGTTTAAGTGGATAATTATTTTCAATTATTCAGTTAATCTATCAAACTGTCAATTTTCAATTTTCAATTGTCCATTGTCAATTTTCAATTAATGTTTCAATTCAGAAGCTATTTCACTGTTCCCTATCTTGTTGATTGCATCCAGGAATGCCTCAACAGAAGCGGTGATGATGTCGGTATTGGCACCAAAGCCATTGAAAACAATTCCCTCGTGTTCAACCTGCATGTGTACCTTGCCAATGTCGTCACTTCCTTTGTTGATGGCCTGGATCAGGAACTCCTGAAGGGTTACCTTGCGGTGGATAATGGCCTTGACGGCTTTGATGGCTGCATCGACAGGACCATTCCCGGATTCGGTTGCCGTAAATTTCTCGCCGGCGATATCCAAACGCAGGGTTGCCATGGGAACCAGGTTTTTACCGGTTACCACCTGCAAAAAGTCGAGTTTTATGCGGCGTTCGCCATGGCCAAGTTCACCAACCAATACCAAAAGGTCATCCTCCTTGATGTCTTTTTTCTTGTCGGCCATCACCAGAAAGTCCTGGTAAACTTCGTCGAGTTTCCCTTTCCCAAGCTTAATTCCCAGCATATCCAAGTGGTGCTTCAGCGCTGCACGTCCGCTGCGTGCGGTCAGTACAATCGAAGATTCGTTGATGCCAACCTCAACAGGATCGATGATCTCATAATTTTCACGATTTTTAAGAACGCCATCCTGGTGGATGCCGCTTGAATGGGCAAACGCGTTGCGGCCAACGATGGCCTTGTTGGGCTGAACCGGCATGTTCATCAAACTTGAGACGAGCTTGCTGGTCTTGTAGATATTTTTGGTGTTGATATTGGTGTGGAGATCCAATTCCTTGTGCGAACGAAGGATCATCACCACCTCTTCGAGGGAGGTATTTCCTGCCCGCTCGCCAATTCCGTTGATGGTCACCTCTACCTGGCGCGCCCCGTTCATCACTCCCGCTATGGTGTTGGCCGTTGCCATTCCAAGGTCGTTGTGACAGTGGGTCGAGATGATAGCCTTGTGTATGTTTGGCACATTCTCCATCAAGAATTTGATCTTTTCACCAAATTCGTAGGGAAGGCAATAGCCTGTCGTATCCGGGATATTCACCACAGTCGCGCCTGCTTTGATCACGGCTTCTACCACCCTTGCCAGATATACATTGTCTGAACGGCCTGCATCTTCCGCGTAGAATTCGACATCCTCGACAAACCTTTTGGCATATTTAACGGCTTTCACCGCTCTCTCCAATATCTCCTCCGGATTGGAATTGAGTTTGGAGACGATGTGGTAAGGTGATGTGCCAATACCGGTGTGAATACGGCCACGCTTGGCGTATTTCAACGACTCGGCAGCCACTTCGATGTCCTTCTCCACGGCGCGCGTCAAGGCACAGATCGTTGGCCAGGTGACAGCCTTGGAGATTTCGACCACCGATTTGAAGTCGCCCGGACTCGAAATCGGGAATCCGGCTTCGATCACATCCACCCCCAGTTGCTCCAATACCTTGGCCACCTCAATCTTCTCGATCGTGTTCAGCTGGCATCCCGGCACCTGTTCGCCATCGCGCAGGGTGGTGTCAAAAATATATACTCTGTTGTCCATTTGTTACTAATTAATGATCAGTTTAAAACCTTCTCAGGACAGTTAGGACTGTATGAACAATAAACCCCATCGGTTTTTCTCAGAGACCGGTACTTCTATCAGTCCCTCAGTCTCCAAGTCTTGCCGTCAACAGTTTGTCTAAGTCGTCCACTCGTCCGAGTCGTCCTGGTCCCTCCGTCGACTAATTGTTCTCCGGTCTCAATTTCCTCACGGCAGCACCGGCCCTCCACATCTCTGATTCGCGAAGTTCTTTGAGTTCTTCTTCCAGTTTGACGCGGTAGTCATCTTTGCTGTTGGAGTCGATGGAGCGCTGTGCTTCGTTTCCGGCAGCCACTTCGTTGTAAAGTTCTGTGAAAACAGGTAAAGATGCATCCCTGAATTTTTTCCACCAGTCAAGCGCACCGCGTTGGGCAGTTGTTGAGCAGTTGGCATACATCCAATCCATTCCGTTCTCAGCAACCAACGGCATCAAACTTTGGGTCAATTCTTCAACGGTTTCGTTGAAAGCCTCAGAAGGTGAGTGGCCATTCTTGCGCAGAACTTCGTATTGTGCGGCGAAGATTCCCTGGATGGCGCCCATCAGCGTACCGCGTTCGCCGGTCAAGTCCGAATAGACCTCTTTCTTGAAAGTAGTTTCGAACAAGTACCCTGATCCTACGCCAATACCCAGTGCGACAACCCGTTCCCATGCTTTGCCGGTGGCATCCTGGAAGATAGCAAAGCTGGAGTTTAGTCCGCGACCTTGCAAAAACATTCTGCGAAGGCTGGTACCGGATCCTTTGGGGGCAACAAGAATAACATCTACATCAGCCGGAGGGATAATACCTGTGCGCTCCTTGTAGGTGATGCCGAAACCGTGTGAAAAATAGAGGGCTTTACCGGCAGTCAGGTGTTTTTTGACGGTTGGCCACAATGTGATCTGACCAGCGTCTGAAAGCAGAAACTGAAGGATAGTTCCTCTTTGGCAAGCCTCTTCAATTTCAAAAAGATTTTTTCCGGGTACCCAACCATCGGCGATGGCCTTATCCCAGGTTTTGGATGCTTTTCTTTGTCCGATGATAACATTGAACCCATTGTCGCGGAGGTTGAGCGATTGTCCGGGTCCCTGAACTCCATAACCAATAATGGCAATGGTGTCGTTTTTCAATACTTCCTGTGCCTTTGCCAATGGAAACTCTTCACGGGTTACCACATTCTCTTCTGTTCCTCCAAAATTAATCTTAGCCATTTTTCTTTTTTTTGATTTTGTTACAACTAGTATCTTTTTTACAATCAATTTCTATTTTTTTCAATCTATTTCAGATTCTGCCCATCTCCCGGTCCCCTGGTCCCCCAGTCCCCTGGTCTCCCAGTCCCCCGGTCCGTCAGCAGCGCTACTTCACCTTCGCCTCCATCTTGGTAAACAACGCGTCACGTTCGCGCAGAAATTCGGAGAGTCGTTCGACGGGTGAGCGGGTGATGGCGATCCTTCCGGAGCGGATGAATTGCAAAACCCCAAATTGGTTCAGTCCCTCAAAGAGCGCCTGTGTCTCCTCTTTGTGCCCTGTCTTCTCAATAACAGTGTACTCTTTGGTGATCTCCAGGATCCGGGCATTGTGACTCCTGATCATCTTTTCAATCTGGTCACTGTCCATCAGCGCCTGGGTGGTCACTTTGTACAAAGCGATTTCCTGAAAGATCATCTCATCATTGGTGTGGTAAAAAGCTTTCAATACATCAATCAGTTTCTCTATCTGTTTGACGATGTTGACCACTTTTTCTTTCTCCTCGTTGATCACAATGGTGAATTTGGAGATTCCGGCGATAGCCGATTCAGAAACAGTCAGACTCTCTATGTTCACCTTTCTGCGGGTGAAGATGATGGTTATTCTGTTGAGCAAACCGATGTGGTTTTCGCTGTATGCGGTGATGATATACTCTTGTCTCATAATTTCGTATGTTGCTGATATATATTATAACTCGTCTGCTCCAAGCAGGCACCTTGATACTGTTCCGCCGGCCGGAACCATTGGGAAAATATTGTCTTCCTGTTCTATCTTAACCTCAAGTAGATAGGGCCCTTTGGCATTGATCATCTGTTTCATGGCCGATTCCAAATCCTTTCTTTCGGAAATGGAGGCTCCCGGTATGCTGTAAGCGGCAGCCAGTTTGACGAAATCGGGACTCGTAATTTCGGTGAAAGAGTATCTTTTCTCAAAAAAGAGTTCCTGCCATTGGCGTACCATCCCAAGAAAATCGTTGTTAAGTATCACAATTTTGACCGGTAAATTTTCCTGCGAGATAGTCCCAAGTTCCTGAATCGTCATCTGGATT
>JBBIUJ010000091.1:0-13408 GCA_037440345.1 Prolixibacter sp. | reverse complement strand
CGTCCTTCGAATTTTTCCAGTAATGGTAGGCAAGCCTGACAGGATAGCACAGCGAGTCGATCTCCCATTTCCGTTCGTGAAGTTCGGGTTTCATGGCCGTAAGGTCGGTGAGCCATTCGCTCTTTCCCGGACCATCGTTGAATGCATTGGCATAAGGATCAATCAAGATGCAATCGGTCTGACGGTTGATAAGGCCCGCTATCATCAGTTTCAGTTTTTCATCCTCTTTGATCAGCGGCAGATAGGGCCATACCTGGGCTGAACTGTCGCGCAGCCACATGGCATAAATGTCGCCGGTAATAACAAAGGTATCCGGTTGTCCGTTCTTTAATTTGTAGGTGACGGTTGTATCCAGCGTGTTGGGATAGCAGTTTTCGAACATCCACGCCAGCTTGGGATTTTTGATTTTTGCCTTGACTGTCTGAATGGTTTTTTCGACTGCCAGGGAGGTAAACTTCCTTTTTTCTAAAGGGGGGCGTTGACTGATATACTTCGATTCATTGATTGGAGTTGCCAGCGTACTCCCTGCGGTGAGGGTTCCGGCGGCAGCCAGTGCCCCTGCCTGAACAAATTTGCGTCTGGATAAGTTATGCATTGCCGATTAATTGTTTGGTCTTATGAATTTTAAAAATAGTAATTCAAATCCATCTTTGAGCCCATCATGCATCCTTTTGAGTGGTGAAACTTTAATTCAGCACGAAGGACTCAAAGTGCGACACAAAGGAAACACAAAGTAAATTTGTTTTCAGTTTTCGTTCAAAGATTTATCCTTGCAGGGGTGCAATTCCATCCTTCGGTTAGGACAAATAACCTGCCGGAAGGTTTCTGCAGAGGGCTATTCAAATCAATTATTACCTTTCTGGTTTCTCCGGGCAGAAGGGTAAAATAATTTTCGTCCAGATAAACCGGAAGCACTGTCGTACCCTTTTCATCTACAACCTTGATCCGAATAAAAAAAGCGGTCTCCCTACCGGGATTGGAGACTTTCAGGGAGTTCTCGCCGCTTGCCGTCTTTGAGACAGCAACTTTCAGTTTAACCGGCTTCAGTTCGTTCAAAGCTTCGTATGATTTGGCTTTTGCGGTAAGCCAGTAAAAATTCTCATCCAATTGCCTGCCTTTTTGGTCGATTAACTCAAGCCTCAGGAAGAATAGTCCGTTTGCTGTATGTGGTAATGAAATTTTGCCAAAAAGCTGTTTGGTTTGTGGCTCCAGATTAACAGATTCATTTTGTCTGGAGATTAGTTTCCCATGCAGGTCGTAGAGCCGAATCACCGCCCTGGCATTCTCCGCCTTTATGGCAGTCTGGTTCAGGACGCAAACTGCAGAATCGTTGAGGTTCAGCTGGATATGCAGAGGGGCGGCCCCATGCTTGTATCCAAAATAACCTCCCTGGTAATCAAGATAATAGTCGTAAAAAGAACCCCGCAGTGCTGTCCATGGATTTTGGTTTTTCCACACAAGCATGCCGGTATACCACTCCCACATTTTGTAGTTGAAAGCCTCCTGGAGGGCTCGGTATTGTTCGTAGCTGACGATCTGTGACTTTTTGCAGTAGTCTTCTACATCTTTGGTTTTCCCGTATCTGTCTGGGAAATCGCGGAGAGAATGGTATTTGTGGTAGGCCCACGATCCGGTACCTGGGGCTTTGAGCGGAACTTGCATCTCATCCTGCGGAATAATTTTCTTCAATCCGTCGAAATTTGGAATGCCAATTGAGCCTATCTCCGGATTGAAAGGGAAAGATCTCTTGATAAAAATATCCTCTGGTTCAAGAATACCATATGGGCCGTCACCAGTTCCTCCCTGTTCATTGGTCATCAGGTGTGGTGAAGTTGATTTATCCAGGAACCACCTTAGGGGATCAAGTGTTGGAAATATCTCATTCTGCAGCGCGTCCAGGATATCTTTGGGAGGATAGGTCTCGTTTCCGCCACACCAGAGAAAGAGGCTTGGATGGTTTCGCAGCATCCTGACCTGATCGGCGACCGAAGTCAGGAAGAGGTTGTGGTCATCAGGATAGGCTTTGCGCCGCTCCTGCGACTCTTTTTTGGAGGGATCGTTCCACTCTCCGTTGCAGTCGCCCGAGATCCAAAGGTCCTGCCAAACCAAAATACCATATTGGTCGCAGGCGTTGTAAAATTCCGGCCGTTCGGTCATTGATCCACCCCAAACACGAATCATGTTCATGTTCATTCCGGCATGCATCCGGACCTCTGCATCATATCGTTCTGGAGAGAGGCGCAGAAAGGCATCGGATGCGATCCAGTTGCCCCCCTTCATGAAGATCTTTTGTCCGTTAACAGTGAACACCTGCGCTTTGAGTTTTGAATCAAAACTATGTCCGGTTTCCCTGATACCTACCGGGAAGGTTTCGTAGTCCGAAAGTGCGCCATCATCGGTAGTAAAGCCAATCTTTACCTGATAGAGCGGATGATCGCCGATTCCGTTAGGCCACCAGAGCCGTGGGTTTTGGAGTTCAATTTCCCTGAAGGTTATAATTTTTTCTTCATTCGGAAGCAGCGTCACATTTGTAGTCACTTTTTGGCCGTCAATTTCTGCGGATGCGGTGCCATTTATGGTTTGATTGGTGCTGTTTTTTAATTCTGCGGTTGCATGCACAAAAGCAGGTGTTTGAGATCCTCCCGGACTGCGGATGCCAGGAACACGGCTCTCCACATAAGAATTTTTCAGGTCGACTCCGCCGGTGATTTCGAGCGAAACCTGATCCCAGATGCCTGTGTTGCGATCAGGAATTGAGCAGATCCAATCCCAGCCCGCCGTAAACTGCATGGCTACATTTTTGGCAATGGTGCCATCTCCTCCCTGACCGTTGTTTGGATTGCCAACTGGATCCGGCGGAGCCACCCACACAGCCAGTTTGTTGGTTTTACCAGGTAAAAGTAAGGCAGTGGCGAGGTACTTTTCGCGAAGGTACATCCCCGCATGGGTGGAGGTATTGACCCGTTTTCCGTTGAGGAAAATTTCGCCGAAGTAGTTGATTCCCCTAAAATTGAGCCATACTTGTTCGCCGGACTTCAAATTCGGCAGGTCAAATTCTTTGTAAAACCAGTAGGTGTATTGATCGCGGCCGGTTACGAAAACATCGGGTATTTTGGTATTGTTCATCCCGAAGAGGGGATCCGGCACTGCTCTGTTGTGCAGGAGTGTGGCGATGACCGTACCCGGAACGACAGCCTCCATCCATCCGTCCGGTTTAAATTTTTGAGCGGTGATTTGCGTTCCATCGGATGGTTCATCTAAAGCTTTCTTGGCTTTCCAGTTTTCATCGAGGAGAATAATGCGGGGTTGGGCAGAAATATTGGTGATGAAGAATGGCTGGCATAACATTGGCAGCATTACGAATGCAGCAAGAGCCTTGTACAGTTTGTTTGGTTTGAAATCCATGGGTTGGTTTTATTATCGACTCAAAATTAACAGAGAAACCAATAAACTGTATAAAAATTTCTAATTGAACCAATATGTCATTTTCAGCACCAGCGCACGGTTTTTGACATTTCCGCTGTCGGGGAAATAGTTGTCGGTATAAACAAGAAAAATATCGGAGACAGGTTTGTACCGCCATTGGAACCGAGCGTTGATATTCAAATTGTTAGCCTGTTTGTTGTACTGCACATAGGTAGTGAAGAAGAGATTGGTGGAAAATGTTACATCCAGTTTTGGCCCTATCAGCCAGAAGCCAGTGTTTTGCCATGGTCGAGGCAGATAGAGTTGATTGTAGCTATAAATTAAAGAGATGTAACCATATGGCTGAAACCTGTAATTGAAATCACCCTGTACAAACCAGCGGTTGCCATTGAAATATCCTCCATAACCAGTAGAAAAATTGTATTTGAACAGTTTTCTGTTGTCTGAGTTGAAGAGAAACGAGACATCTCCAGTATGGTAACCTGAGCCGGTTGGCAGGTAATTGGTACCCAGATTGGTAGGATCGAAATCTTTTCTGAGCATCACATACCACAAACTATTCCTCAGTTCCAGATGAATCCTGTTTTTGAAATTGACAAGATAATCGAGACCTATTGACCTGTCAGTCAGTTTCATACTTCCTGGCATGTAAAGGTTGTCGGATCTTACCAGGAATCCGTGATTTTCGACAGGACCGTGTTTTGGATAAAATTTGGTCGTTATTTTGGGGTTGATGCGAAAAAAGTCGGTACGAGGTACATAACCTGTTTCTGCGTTAAACTCTTTTCCAACATACAATTGGGTAAAATCAATCAAGTAGTTTTTGCGGGAGTAGACTACACTCAATCCCTGGGCGTACTCCTCAGCTGAATTGGCTTTTGGTGAGAACGATTTCTGTCCGAAAAGCTTAGCATTCCAGAAGTTGTTCTTGCTGGCCAGGTTGTATTCGAGCCCGGCGACACGGTTGTAGTTATTACCACTCCAATTGTCAGGGATATTTAATTGTTGTTTGTTGACAAAAATGAAACCAATGTTGGAGCGCGAAAAGAGTTTTCTCTGTACGGATGCAACGAAGAAATTTCGCGACAGGTAGTCCCCTTCTTTGCCGGTTTGCATATCCATCATTCCGATCCGCCAATCTTTGTTGATCCTTCCACTCAGTCGGGCACCCCAATTGACGGGGGCATCCAGTCCGATCCTTCTTGAAAAGAACGGACTTACACTTGCAGCGCCAAAATTGCCGAAAAGATCGCTGTTCTCCAGGAAAAATTGTCTTTTCTCCGGGAAGTAGAGTTCAAACCTTTCCAGATTGATTACCTGATCATCCACCTCAGCCTGTGAAAAATCGGGATTGTAAGTAAGGTCGAGGTTGAGCGAACTGGAGAGGCCGATCTTTGCATCTATTCCAAAATCTTTGCGGTAGAAGGTAGATTGCTGCTTTTCGAAGTTACGCGAGACACTTCCATAAAGATATGGGATCAGAGAGAGTTTTAATCCGGATTTAGGTGGCGGTGTCTCCCAGATCAGCTGTCCGGCATAAGCCAGAGAGGCGGTAGCGAATTGACGGGGAACAGGAGCCCAGGCCGACTTTTCGTTCAGTTTCAGATCGAGTCGCGAAAATTGAATGTTCCAGTGGTTCAAGCCACTTTTGTAACGGACGGATTTAAAAGGGATACGAAATTCTGCTGTCCATTTATCGGGATAGCTCTTTGTTTTAACCTCCCATTTGCTGTCCCAGGTTAAATTGGAAAGGGAGCCACTGCTCATGGTCCCGTCCCACATCGCGCCAACCGCATTGACACCAAAAGAGTAGCCGGTGGTTTGGTCGAGGAACGGGTCGATGAAGACCAGAAAATTGTCGTTGTTGCCAAAAACAAAATCCCTGCGAAAGGATTCAACGGGGCGCTTTCCCGGTAGGGTATCGTGAAAAGTGACGGCCAGGTAAAATGCCTTGTCGTCGCTCAACATCTTCACCTCCGACTTTGCAACACAATGACCTGTGTCGTAAGGCAAAACCATGTAAAAATTGGAGGCGGATTCAGCCTTTAGCCAATCATTTTCGTCGATTACGCCATCGAGTTTAATTCGATCCGAAATTTTGCCGACATGAATTTTATAATCCTGGTTGATGGTAGTTTTGTACGCAGAATTGACCTTTCGGCGTGCAGAAGTGCTTTTCCCAGCGGGGTTTTCGGCATGTATAATTACTTGTAAAGTGAAGAGCATGACGATAGTACATGCCAAAAATTTATTCATCATAGGTTAATCATCAGGCCGCAATTTACAAAAATGTTTGGGTAGTAGAGACGCACGGCCGTGCGTCTCTACTAAATTTTCACCTGATATTCCCAATGGAATGAATTTCCTTTTTACCGGTCGTCCCGGAATTGTATACCGTTTTTGTATTGGTCAAAACGTTGTTAAGAAGTATAAACTTACTGTTATTGTTGCCCGTCAAACGGAGGAAACAGGAGGAACCTCCACGAATCCTGCAATTGTTGAATCCGATGTTTCGATTGCTTTCTGCGAAAACAGTACAATCATTTTTAGGGTTGCTTCCAAGATTAATGTTTCCAAAATCTGCATCAGTTACATCCGATAGGTAGAGGGCGGGTCTGAGATCCTCCTTTTCAGTGCTCAGATGAACGTTGGAGAAGCGGATATTTTCGGCATGCCTAATAAAAAATCCATAGGAAGGTAACATGTCAAACATCTCGGCTTCAGGATATTCTTTTTCCAGTTCAGGGATTGCCCTGGTGACATGTTCTCTGGTCCCGCCGCCTTCGAAGGTGATACTGATATTGCTGAGACTGATATTTTTCACCGGATAACCAGGGATCCCGGTGATGGAGCATCCGAGATTTTTGGCTCCTGTTACCATGACATTGTCGATGGAGACATTTTTCAACTGACCAACCTGAGTGATAACCTGACCATCCCGGTAGGGTCGCGCCCGGTTCCCAAGACGGATGAAAATGGGGGTAAAGGTTCCTTCAATTTTTACGTTGGAAATAACCACTCCATCGAGAATCCCCCCGTCAACCATCTCCAATGCGAGCCCGGAGGAACCTTCAAGATGGCCGTAAGTATATTTTTCGGATACCACCGATGGTTTGATGACAAGGTTGCTGGCCGCGATATTTTTGAAGCCGGTATTTGTTTCTGTGCCCAGTTTAAATGCGTTGCAATGGCTGCTGAGAATGCAGTTCGAAACGGTTATGTTCTCGCTGGCCCTGCCCGAAGTACTTTTGATGCAAAGGGCATCATCATCGCTGTCGACTATAACATTGGAGATGGTTACCCGGTTACAACCATCGATATCAATCCCGTCATTGTTTTTGTTGCTGTGGTTGAATACTTTGATGCCAATAATCTGCAGGTCATCGCAAGCGAGGTAATGTTCCATCCAGCATCCTGAATTTCTCAGTGAGACCTTTTCAATCAGTACTTTCTGACAGTTGATCAGTTGAATCAGGTGTGGACGGTCATATTGGACGCCGGGAGCACCTTTGTCGGCAAAGAACCTGCCCTGACCATCGATTTCCCCTTCTCCTGTGATGGCAATGTTGTGCTGGTTTTCGGCATAGATCAGTTGTTTGGCATTTCCTCGGGTACGTAAAGCAATGTATTTGGGTACGTTTCCGGGGTAATCGCTCAGATGTCTGCTTCCATAAAGGGTTGCCCCCTTTTGCAGGTTGAGGGTGACATTGCTCCTGAGGATCAGGGTACCCGAAAGCCAATTCCCGGCTGGTATCAGCACAGTTCCTCCTTCTAGGCTACATGCATCGATAGCAGATTGTATCGAGTTGGTACTGAGTACTGTTGTATCCGAAACAGCGCCAAACTCTTTGATGTTGTGATCTTTTGCTATGGCAGAACCGCCTGTTCCAATTATCGGAAGCAGAAAAAGTAGAATTTTAACTAGTCGCATATTGTAGTTTTATTGACCCAAATATTTATTATCATAGTAATCATTGAAATCACAATCCCGGAACCACCCGCTCATACTTCAGTTGTTTGTCAACTATCTTCAGGTAGTAGGTAGGCCAGGTATTCAGGCTGTTCGCGAATTTCAGCCCGGCGTTGACATCCCCTTTTACAACATAAAAGCGCATCTTCATACCTGGATTGTTTTCATTCAGTTCTTCCCTGAAGAGCAGTTTCTGCTCTTTTTGCCTCCAGGTTGCCGCCAGGTGTTCCACTGAACAGTCTTTTACCAGGCTGTAACCATTTCCGAGATAGATGAATCCGTTAGAAAGCGCTAGTGCCGGATCATGTTTCAGGTCGGTGGGAATCTCCACTGCAATTTCTTCTCCAGCCCCTGCTGAATAAAACAATCCTGAAGTTGGGGTATCAAAGACGATTTCGACGGCGCCGTCCGAGTGTCTATCGCACTGAACATCGAGGCTATAGAGATGATCGCCGATCTTTTTCACGCTCGTAACCGCTTTCTCTGCACGAATCGCCAAAGGAATTGGGAGCATGGCAGCTTCAGGCTGGTTTGGTTTCGAACTGCTTGCTTCACCGATGTATCCGCTTTTGGTATCCAGAAAATAGGTTTGATCTTGCGAAGGCGCCAACTCTTTCAGCTTGTCAAGTACTGCCTTGATCCTTCTCCTGACCTGATCAATCTCAATTTCTGTGTATTTTACCTCTACCATCCAGGGGGTCCAACCACTCGCATCCGATACTTCTGAGAGGAGCAGGTGCTGCCATGCCTCTTCGACGAGTTTCTTCTGTTCGGCGACCGGAATGCCATTTGATGCCGCATACTCCACCAGGCGTTCGGTCATCATGAGGATTCCCCGCCATTCGTACGACAGGGCTCTTGTGATACCGTCGGTTTCCACACCGCTGCGCTGCCTGCCCATCCACATGAAGGGGCCGCAGACAGACATATTCCAGGTTCCTTCCGGAACGAAGGGGTAGTCGGGGACTTTGTAACCTTTTGAGTTTTTGATCTTTGATGCCAGTTCTGTCATCGTAACAAATTTGTATCCTGCTGACTGCAGTTTTTTGAACCGGGCAATACTCGCCTGTTCCTGTTCCGGAACCCGGTAGAAATTACTACGGTAATCCAGGGAATTGAATACCTCACCGTCATCCAGGAAGGCCCAGTCCCATTCCAGTCCGTCGAGCTTTTTCTCGCCGGCGCCAATCAGTCCAAGGATCTGGTCGTTGCCATAGCGGACATTGACCAATGGAAGGGTTTTGTCGCGGTAATAGCTGTGGGGGTCGGAGGAGGTTACGACCAGGTCGTACTTCTCTTTCAGTGCGGAGGCATAAGCGGGTGTCCATTGGATCTCCTGTCCGAAAAATACCCTGGAGCGTTTCATGCCGTGGGTAGCCAGTATCTTGTCGGAGATCTCGATCGACTTCTTCATATCCAGTGCCGGATAACCGATAAAAAATTGGTCCGAATAGTGGGCGATGACCAATTCGATCTGGCCCCTGTTGATCAGTTTTTTGAAGAGTGCCAGCACTTCGGGATGTTCATCAGCCAAAACTTCGATGGCATAACCCTGAATTTCGATGTCCGACTTGTACTGCGGATTCTTCTCAAAGAACTGAAGAACAGGATAGAGCGATTCTTTGATAATCCTTCGTTCGATGCGGTAATCCCCGGCAACGTACTGAAGGTTAAAATGGAACATGCCGATGGCATATTTTTCTGTTGCATTGGCAACCGTGATGGTTAGTAGCAGGAGTGTGAAAAGTAGTAGTTTTCTGAGCATGGTCTTGACTGTGATTTGGGTGATTTATATGATTATTATGATTTTACTTTTGATGTGATATTTACATTTGATCGTTAGATGACGGTTATAAATTATGGAAATCATGGTTTATATTTTCTATTTGTTAAACGTTTGAAATTGAGGCTGTTTTCTCCAAAATTTATTAGCAATTCTATTTCTAAATTGTAAGCTTCCAGATAATTAATCGCCTGATTTAGATGAACATCTTCCAATTTTGTTGTGGCCTTCAGTTCAACAGCAATAACCTTTTCAACCAGGAAATCGACCCTTCTGGTTCCAATATGAAGTTGTTTATAGAATATGGGCATTTCAAATTCCCGTGAATATTCAATTCCTGCCTCTCTCAATTCAATTGCCAGCGCATGTTGGTAAATCACCTCCTGAAAACCATTTCCTAACGCGCAGTGAATGTTCATGGCGCATCTAATGATTTTGGAAGTTAAGTCTGAATATTTGTAGTTTTCATTAATAATCATACTTCAAGTTACACCAATTTTCTGTAATTCAGAAATTTAAATCGATCCAATAAATGCCGCGCGCTAATAATAATCATCGTAATCATATAAATCACGCAAATCACAGTCTAGATGATGATGTGCAGATACCTTCCCATCCAGTAAGGCAGCAACCAAACATCCCCGGCGCTGATCAATGAACGCCCATCGCCAGTCGAGTCCAGTTTGAAGATCTCTCCATTGTGCCGGAAGAGAGGTAGTTCTCCTAGCGGGAGGAGTACAGGTGTTGTTTGTCCGCGAAAATTGGGCGGAAGGAGTTCAATGTCTTTGCGATTGGAATTTTGTACACTCCAGTTTCTCAGGTCCAGGGGATAACTTTGAAGAAATTGGACCGATCTTTCCAAATCATAGTTTTTTGCCCCGGTTGAGGCGTAAATAAAGTTCCACAATGCATCGCCTTCTGGACGTTCAGACTCCCAATGGTCGCTGATGGCAGCTGCATATTTTGCTTTTAAGTCTAGCGAAATGGCATAGTTGAACAATCCTGGATAGGCCAGGAAATACATCTCGTCATCGGAGTGGTTCCATTCCTGTGATAGGAGATTGGAGAGTTTGTCAGTAGCCGATGGCCCAATTTGCGAAAAAGGACGGATAAGGTTGGCAAGATAACCCTCTTTATCCATGAGTTCAATGGCCTTTTGCTTATAAATTTCTTTGCCGGTAAAATGCCAGGCCGTCTGCAAAAATGCGATGATGTTCGATGAGTAAAGTTTTCGGTCGCCCACATTTTCAGGGAATGCGTTGACGTATGATGGATTCCATTTTCCCCAAAGGGTAGGATGGCCATCCTTGTCGATCAGGTAAAAATCATTTTTGACAATGTATCCCATCAGGTCATCCAGGCATTTCAAAGCCCGGACTTTCCATGCATGGTCGTCAGCAAGTTCCAGAATAGTAGTGAGGGCAAAAATTTGTCCTACCGTCTGGTCGCTGCTGGCGGTCGAACGCCAGGTCCAGTTGGCGTGGTCTTTGGCCGGATACCACATGCTCTGCGGGGAGCCGGAGGCCAGCTCTTTCTCTTCCCAGCCGGCGCTTCTTAAAGTGTCCACCTTGCCATCCCTTTCGATGCTCCGGGCGAAAAGTCCCTGGATGCCGGTGACCGTGAAGAGGCGTTCCATGGCTTCGAACGACTCGTATGCATTTTCTTTGGCTTCCTGCGAACCGGTCACCTTATACCGGTAAAGCTGACTTGCCAGGTACATGGCAGTCCAAAGATTGTCGCTTGGCTGGGCACCGGTTTGTGCCGATGCATATCCATTGGTGAGCCTGACACTACTGCAGTTAAAACCGTACCGGATGTTCTTTTCCCGAACCTGTTTCTCATAAAAGAGCGCCTTCTCTTCCAGTGTCATCTTTTGCGAAATGATTTGACCTACACCACGATCGGTCAGCACCAACACCGAATGGTCAGGCCCTTTCTCCAGCGCTATTACATGGTTCCCCGGCAACCATCTTTCACCTGCATAATAGCTGTATTTGACATCTTCATTCAATCTGAAAGCACCTTGCCGGGATCCAAACCAAAGCTTTCCGTCTATTTCCTGAATCGTGGTTATGCTGATATCCGGAATTTTTGTGATACGGGTTTTCTCCGGAAGAATAACGTACCCGGATGTTGTCCCAACTACAATTTTATCTCCTTTCCAGTACGAAGCACAGGTGATGCCCTCACCCTGATACATTTCCCTGATTGTTTGCCCGGGAGTATATTCGGCTATTTTATCTTTGGTAACGAGCAAGAATCTATTTCCCGTTTCAAGGTATTTTATTTGCAACAGACCGTCAAATCTGCCCGACCAGATTTTTTCTCCGCCACGACCAAGATATTCAAGAGCGGATCCATCAGAAACCAGGAAATGAAAATCATCGCCGCCGGCAAACAGGTAAGCATTGGGTAATCCATGATCAATCTGAAGCTTGCCGGCCCATCCGTTACTGAAAATCTGCTTGTTGTCAAGGAAAACTGTCTGATTGCGGTAGGTCGTAATCGCTGAAATTTTTTTGGGAAGCATTTGAGGATAAGCGAAATCCTCAGTTAATCCGCCTGAATAGAGCAGACTGCCCTGGTCTGGAACCAAAATGCCTTTGTCAGAGAGGATTCGGATCTGGTTGTCACGGTTTGCTGAGATGGCAGACAACTGAATGGAATTTTGTCCGGAAGAGAGATAATATCTTACGCTGTATTCCTGAACAAAAGGCTTGTCAGTGTGTAAACTTTGGCCGGCAGAATGGTCATTGGTTTCCTTATCTTTTCCCCCATGGTCGGCACAACGGACCCCGAAAAGCAAAGCTAAGGATAACGCGAGGTATCCCCAAAAATGTCTCATAATAGTAGTAGTAATAGCGTGACGAAGATAGCAAAAAACGACTACCCCCAAATAGGTGCTAATAATTAATTTGCTTGGAGTGGTTGATTGCTTCTGCGCTACAAAACAGCGTGTTAAAATGGGAGGGAAAACCAGTTGTGATATACAAAAAAAAACAGATAAGGGGTCTGTTTTTTTGGAAATGGAATCAAAATAAAAGCAAAATTTGATTTGGAATTATCCGGAAGCGCAAGAATAGTTAATTGGCCCTGTACATCGACAGGTCAACAACATCGAAAAAGCAGTTTCTATTTTTGGAATTCCGATTTCCCTTCGATTTCGAAGAGACCAATATTTCTTCAAGCTCATTTTCAGTCATCTTCTCGGATCTGCTTTCTTTCAGAAGCTCCTGGATTAATGGCTTTATTCTGTTCATAAAGTTTTCAGGAGAAGAACCCTGAGAGTACAAGTTCTCTGCTTCAACTTGCAACAACCTTTTAAAAAGTTCTGCATTCATGGTAATGGTTTTTACTGGATGATCCCGCATGTAAAATTAGAGGGGAAGGCAGACGAAAATGGTAAGGGAAACAGAGATAGGAAGTAGAGAAATGGATGATTTCCTTGTAGGTGAAATACTGACAAAATGCATTCCTAGAGATTAAAAAAAAGACCACCAGCCTCATATGAATTGGAGTGCTGGTGGTCTCTACCGGACAATCATTTGCCTTTGATTGTTCTATTTTCTCAGAATGAACGGGCTCTTTGCACTGAAATCATCGGAGATTGGCTGCAAAAATTGGATGTCATCAGTATTCTTTTTTGCCACAGTAATAGCAAATATTTTGATCTTGTCGTTGTCAGGCAAAGTGATTGCCCCTGACGGACTATTGAGCGGGAGTTCGTATTTGAAAAGATAAGAATAGTGGTAGGGGTCATTCTTTGTCGGGTAGCCAAAATGGGTATGGGAGGCAAACCATGCGATGTTGTCTTTTTTGAGAAACGGCGCTTTCACATCCAATACGGTATAACCATCCAGGTCGAACTGTCGGTCATAATGCTGTCCGATAAATCCCGACCATGCGGCAACGTGGATCGTTTGCGGAATCCCGCCTACAGAAAATTGCACCGAGGCATCCTCTGTAGCTGAAGCAAGCAGGTAGATTTTGTTGTAATCCCCGACAGGTATCTGGATGGTTTGTCCTTTGCAGGTGACGGCATTCTTCTGCAGGTCTGCAGAACTTCCCATTTGAAAGAGAACTCCCTCGCTAACCAATTTAGGTGGGATCATCTCTGCCGGGTAGTTGTTGACATTGCCGTGCTCGGTCGGATCGTACTTCCTGGTCATGTCTCCATCCGTTCGGTTGTTGTCAAAACTCATGACATCCTGGTCGTAGTTTAGGGATAC
>JBBIUJ010000090.1:0-13675 GCA_037440345.1 Prolixibacter sp. | reverse complement strand
TTGATCATCCCCGGCAGGGTACTGAACCCACCCGTGGCAAGCAGGTTGTTTTTTTCATCCAGCAAAAGCAAATTTTTCCAGTACATATTTTGCTGTGGCAAATATTCTGTACCCAGGAGTTTGCCGTTGGTGTCGAGATGCACCTGATAATAGATGTTTTCGCGGGTTTTTGTCGCCTCGAAAAATACCGGTGTAAGCCAGTTGATGGCGCCTCCGGGTTTCATGGATAGCAAAAAGAGGGATTGATCGGGCTTCTCGGCCTGAATAGTTTTGGCATCGGCCTGGAATTTCCCGGAGAAGTTTCCGGAAATAACAAAATTCCCGGCGGGATCCTTCACGATACCGGTAACATATTCTGCTCCACTGCCCTCCAATATCTTTACCCAATTAACTTTGGCCTCCTGGTTAAAGGATGCGACAAAGAGATCGCGGCCTCCGGTCGGGTTAACCGGCGCTTTTCCTAACGTGAAAGCCTTGTCGAACCATCCTGTTATGATTAAATTCCCTTGACCATCTACGACACTCGAAGAACCATCACCCGGATAGCCTCCGTGCTGGTTAACATTTTCCCAGATTTTGTCGGCCAGCAAATCTGCGGGACTGACACCCGGCATTGGAATAATTTCGCCCGATTTACCAACAAACTGGGGCATACATCTTCCGATAGGGGCTCCAATAAATGTACCATCGCAAATGGTGTATCGCTTTTGATGGGAGAAGACGCAATCGCCGGGAACATCACCGGGAAAAAGTACAGCCGTACTCATGTGACCGGGGAAAAGAACGCCAACGACATCCAGCTTACCGATGTTATACACCAGCCAGGAGAAAAGCGCAGCACGATCTTCGCAGTCACAGTAGGGATAGTAAAAAAGTTCATCCGGAAAAAACCATTTTTCATAACCAAACTGGGCCTGGTCCGTTTTATAGGCAAATGCTTTTTGGGTGAATTCAAGCAATCCCGATGTTAGCTCAACCTGATTTTTTCCCCTGAAATTCTGGCCAAAATAGGTGTAGAGCGCCTCACCGATGACAGGATTTATAGGGGCTCCCATGTAAACTGAAAAATCCGTTTGCGGGAAGGTGGCATAAAAGGCCATCTCATTTTGGGGCACGTTTACCTCCATTTCAGGATACTCCCCCGAAAATTTTAGTTTTTTCGTAACATACTTCTCGACAAAATTGAGCGGTTTGGTTACGGCAAGGCTGATCCGTTTTTTTGCATCCCCATACTCCTCATCGTATGTCAGAACTGATCCGACCTCCTCTCCAATATTAGAGATAAAATAGTACTCCTGATTGTTAAATTTCAGAAACTGGCACCCAAAAACATTGTTGGTGGAGGGGACAAGCAGGTACAATTTATTGGCAGATTCGGAATAGGCCAACCTGGTTTGGTATCCCGAAACCGTCATCAGAAACCAGTTGTAAAGGATTTTTGTATTGTTGTTTTTCGCGGCTATACGCCCCGAAAACTGGTTGATCAATTGATACACACCCCAATCATTCAAGTTAAGTTGCTCCTTCAGAACGTTGATTTGCAGGAGTAAATCCCCGTAGTTTGTATCTGCCATTTTACGCCAGAAACGGGCAACCTCGTTCTGACCCGGCTTTCCAAGTGAAAAATCCAGGGTACGTGGATCGGCCTTTATCACCAGGTTCTGACCAAAAAAGTCGATAGGCACCTCTATCCTTCTGACTGTCTTATCAGGAATTGGCACCAGTTGCGGTCGTTCCTGTTCAGCCTTTGGAGGAGCTATCGGCGGTAGTTCTTTCACAACGACTTTTACCGGAACCGGAGGAGCTTTGGGCGCTTCGTATTTGACCGGATCCGGTGGTTTGGGCATCTCGATGGGCTTATTGGCCTTAAAGGCATTGTAACTGGCCCACTCCTTTTCGAGGTATTTTGCAAACTCCTCGTTACGCTTTTTAACAAAATCGTTGTACTCCTGTTGCAGTTTTTGCATTCCTTCCTGCTGTTCTTTCACATAGGAATTGTACTGCTTTTCTTGTTGTTTCAGATACTCTTCGAACGTTTGGGCCCCTACCGGGAAGGTGTGGGCCAGCACAAGGACCAGGATAAAAACTACATTCTTCATGGCACCGTAATTTTGAGGGTTGAAACGAAATGAGTTGCCAATAAAACAGATTAACCGACAAACTGTTTCGCTTTGAAACAGTCTGCCGGAGAACAACCAACTATCTATGAAACAGAAACTTCAATTATTTTGAACTTTTATCCATCTCTTTGTTGAACTCATTTTTGAATTTTTCATATTCAAAATCAAGTCTCAACTTCTCATCACCGGAGATCCTCTTCTGAATACTTTGCAAGATTTCCTCGCTGTTCAACTCCTGCGCGATATAGCATTTAAATGTGTTTTGCTTGGTTTTGGTCAACCTTTCGCAAATCGTGGCCACACCTGAAAGCTGTTGGTCAACTACCTGACGGGTCAAACCTTCGAAACGGGTTTTGGCCTGCTCCACATTGTCAATGGCTTTGGAGCTGTAGTAGTTGTCGACAACACTCTTGATGGTCACATTCAAAGTCGCGGCCAGTTGCTCCCTGGAGTTGGCCTGGGCCTTTTTCTTGGCGAGCATCTGATCCTGGCTTTCACCCGATGCAGTGGCCCTGATTATCCCTTTTTTGCTGAAAAACTCGGGACCGCTGCAGGGGAGGTCTACTATTTCTTCGCCTTTGGGAACAACCTGTTTTGATTTACATCCGGACATTCCTACCATTAAAGCAATGCAGGAGATACCAATCACCATTGTAAAAATTCTTCTAGTTTTCATTTTTTTCGATTAAAGTGTTTGTAATTATTATGATAAGTCACTATTGGGTTTATTCTATTGGTCTGATAATAGCTAAGTGGGGTACGATCTGAGAATAGTTTTAGGTTTTTAAGCTTTAATATGTCAAATATATAAAAATCCGGTTACCAACTGGTACTATAATCCAATCTATATATCCTTATGGCGGAACTCTTGCCGGTTTTAACCGAATTGTAGAGAATGAATCCGTTCAATTGTTTGAAAGGCTTTGCCGCATTGGAGATTTTGGAAATTGGAAGTTCGTTCGGAATGGTTACCCTCAAATCGTGCTGTCCCTTACCGCTAAAAGTATCCGTAACAGGAAGGTCGAGGATGATGCCTCCCTCTTTCCACTCCAGTTTAAGGTTGGTTACCGCGCACGGACTGTCGAATTTCGATTTGATGGGGATGACACAGACAGCATTGGTAACTTTGTCGCCGACCACATCACCTCCCTGTATCCGGATATTTCCACTGATCATCAGTTCGGCTTTGGTCTCGGCGATGTCGAAATAGAACATTTTTTCAGGCCTGTTGTTGCCAATCGTGTAGGTCACCTTCACATTGTTTCCGGGTTCATCGTAGCATTCGTCGAACCGATAGGCAATTTCACAGACATCAATACCGAGACGGCGGTCTTCTATTTTCGCGCATTGTGAGTTGATGACAGGCACTTTGGCGCATCTGACGATTTTGTCGCCGATCTTCAGGCTAAACCGTACTTTCCCAAGTTCGCTTCCCGCGTCGGCCAGATAGGTTGATGCCAGGAGCGCTTTGCATTTTTCGATGCCTACCTGACATTTGCTCTTGCGTTCATCGATGAAGATTTGTTCAAGTTTGGAGAGCTGGCTTTGACATTGGAGCAATTCCTCGATGGAAACATAAGTATCAAGCAGCCCCAACACCTTGTTCATCTCATCAGTCAACTGTTGATCTTTCATCCTGAAATCCTGTACCAGGTCATCGAGATCGAACTGGCTGAAAGGATATTTCACAAAGTACTGGTATTTCTGGGCTTTCGTACCCTTATCGACCAACCGTTCCCAATAAAAAGCCACCACATTGGATGCTGAGACCCCCTGCAGGTAGTCGCGTTTCCCTGATTGTGTGGTAATGACATTCGAAAAACTTTGGTAAAGGGAATTGAGTTTGTCGGCAGTAATTTCGGTGGTTTTAGAAACAGATGTGGAGGAGATGAAATCAGCCACAGCGGTGGTGATCTGAGCCTTCACATTCACCATGGCGTTCTCCTTGGCATCTTCAATGGCGGTTCCGTTTCCTATGCCAACGATGAAATTTTTCTCCATACTCATGGTCCAGTCTGGCTTTTTGCCACTCTTTTCCTGAACCGTATACTGGGCAATCAGCGCCATCGGGAAAAAAATGGCTATCAGCATGAACAGTGTTTGCTTTCTCATAAGGAAAAGTTATTTGGTAATCGGCAGATTTCTGAATTTAAAGAAGTTGTCGTTGATGTAGAAACGAAGGTATTTGATCTCGTTAATTTTCGGAAATTCGCAGATCACCTCCGTATTTACCTCAGGAAGGATGGTCACATCAAGGTAGTTGTTACTCTCGCGGGAGCCTATTTTCATGGTATTGATCCGTTTTTCATCCCCGTTGTTGTCGATCAGCATGGTCTCGTACAAGCGATACATCTTCTGGATATAATCTTCAGCATTTTTATTGATCAACTCGAAATAGACGAATATTTTGTCCCCAATCCTTTTGGCAATTTTGAACCGCAAAAAGATCTTGTTTCCAAGATCAATGGTCTGCCCCTCGGTGTATTCGGGCTCCTTCTCAATCTTCGCTTTCTCCTCCACGGTGATCACAATCGGCATTTTTCTGCCAATCTCGCTGGCGGCTTCGTTGCATTTGTCGAAGCACTCCTTGCAAACAGGAGGAACCGAATTCAGGATGCCCAAAGAACCTCTCCAGTTGTATTGGTCGGCAAGACTTTTGGCCCTGGAAATAGCCAAATCGCAATGGGCATTGAAATATTCGACGATGCCCTCTTTGGCCTTTTCGACCATAGCCTTGTACTTGCCATTGCGGATATTGACCTGCTGGAAAGCGTTGTTGTAGGCTGCCTGCTCAGTCTTCCCGGCCCCTTTCAACGTTTGGGAAGCGCTGGCATAAACATTGCCGGTATAGCGGTCGGCAATATTAAGAACCAGTTCCATGTTGTAGGTAAAAGTTGGAGGTGCAGTTGGGGCAACATCACTGCTGAGAACCATCAGTTGCGGAAATATGATAAAAAGCGGACCGTTGTCGAGCGCACTCATTCCATTCAATGCGATGATTTGGCGCATTTTACCCAGCAACATCTCCTGCGTTCCCATCGGAAGTTTCTTCAAATCATCCGGGATGGTTGGCGCTATGGCAATCCTGGCAAAGTCATCGCTTGCGCCGGAGCTGTTCTGCGCAACCAATCGTACCGGTCCCATCAGGCAAATTGCCGCAAACAGAACGAGGATTAAACTATTTTTTTTCATGTCTGTCCTATTTAGTTTTATTTTTCTCCGATAATCAGCCACGCTTCACCCAAACCCCGCTGATAGATTTTACACTGTAGGTTGAAGGGTGCGCCTGCCAAGTATTTTTGAAGTGTTGAGATGTATCTTCTGGTATCCATGGCGACTTCGCGGCCATTCAGGTTGAACATCATTGGGATACGTACCTGCTCGAAACGAAGCATCGTCGCGGTAGCGTCAATGGTGGAGAACCTTCCGTTTACCGTATTGGCCTGTCAGCCATTTTCGATGTGAAAATCGAGTTGGTCATTGGTCCCGTTTACATCAAACTCCTGCTCCAGATCCACACCTGCATTGTCCCATACACGAATGACAAGGGCAACTTCGCGACCATTGGTGAACATGTCGTTGAAGAAGTTCTGCAGTTGACCATTGAATGCGTCCATGTGGCTGAGTACCGCCTCTTCTAGCAGCAGGTCTACATTGGCTGCCGAGGAGGGTTTTCCTGTTCCCGCGGCCGCGGCTACCTGCTTGTTGGTATAAGCATCGAGCCCCCTCAGGTTGAAAGTGATGTAATTACTTGGTCCCTGTCGCTTTACATTGAAGTCGATGTCCATGATAATATCCGCTTTCGCGGTACGTTTCAGAACATCAATGGGCGTTTCGGCGACTGCGGCCCCACCTTTGGAAGTAAGCATGGCCAGCTCGGCGCTTTGGGTATCGATGCTTTTGAGTGTCTGTTCAAGGTCTTTCAGCGGGAATCCCCGGTCGGCCATGATGACACCCATCTTGGTAATGACCATCCTCATCTCATCACTGCCTTGCATGCACTTTTTATAATCCGGCAAAACCTGATCTTTGCCGTTGGCATTGACATTCATGGTATATCCATGCGAAACACAAAACACATCGCTGGGGACGATCATGATAACCGGTTTTTTTGCCTGGGCAAAAAGAAAAATTGAGATGACTCCCAAAAAGAGGGTTAGAAGGATTTTTTTCATTTGTTTATAGTTTATTTTTCAATTGCCAAATGGAATACCCACATAATCATTTCCGGTTGGTGTGAAAATATTCTCGTGGGTATTTCATATTGGTCATAATTTTGTTTCTTTCCAATTACTTAGTACAATTTAGAACCCTGCATCCAGTCTTTTAACAATTCCTTTGTCCTGCAGGTATTTTCGCAATTCATTGAAGTTGATCGAAGCGCTGACAGCTACTTTGTAACCATGGCTCATTTTAATATTGTCGGATCCTCCGGGGGTTCCGTCGGTAGTGAGGTTGACAAAACTGAGGTACATTCCGCCGTCTTTGAAGAATTCATCGAAGAAATCCATGTTCTTTTCGTATCCGTCAACCGGTAAGAGAGATGGGGTCGGCGCCGCGCCATTCCCGGCAGGAACTCCCCTAAAAATGACTGCTGCGACCGCTGTTCGCTTGGCATCATAAATCGCGTTGTCAACTTTTTTGCCGTAACCCCAAACTTTAAGAAGTTTGGTTCCATCGTTACCAACTCCCAAACAGGCCAGTTCATAATTGTACTGACTGTCATACATGGCTTTACGCTCTTTGCGGGTCTGTCCAAAAACCGTAATCACCGCCAACAGAAATACGATAATAGAAAAAACGCTCTTTCTCATAATATTCAACAATTGTTAAAATTAAAACTCTATCCGTAAACCGCCCATCATAGAAACGCCCGAACGGCCCTTGAACTCACTGTCCCATGTTTTGCCCTTAAGGGTACTTTTGGCATCGCTCTGATTTTTCACCGAGATATCCCCAAATGGCATATAATAATTGGCGCTCCCAACCAGATAGATGTTGTGGGTCAGGTTAATACCGAGCATGGCCCCGGCTTTAATGATACTGGTGTTTATGTCCTTGTAGGTTTTGTCTTTGGTTTGCTCCAGACCATACTGAATGTTTGGTGTCAGCTCAACGATTCTTGCCAGTCGTAACCCCTTTCCCAATCCAATAGAGTACCTTAGGAAATTATATTTACTCTCGGTGAAAGTTGATGAAGTCGATTTTTTCCCCGAATCATATCCTCCGTCAAGCATCAGGTACAATCCGGTCACATTGGTAAACTGACCTAATCTCACCATCAGGCTACCGCTCATGCCCCCGATACCACCACTTTCAAATCCTGCAACCAGAGAGATACCGAAGTCCAGCTTTTGTTGCAGGATCATCCCTTCCTGTATTGTTCCGCCATAGGTCTGATAAAAGTTACTCATCGGGCTCGCTCCGGAGGCAACCATCTTGTTGTTGGCAATTTTGCTTGTTGATCTGACAACCGCCTGCCGGACAGGAGCGACTGTCCCTTTGGTTTCATCAAATTTGTACTGGTAAACAAAGAATTGCTGATCACATTTCAATGCCTCTTTTTTGCCAATTTTTGCACGGATGGGATGAAGTTTCTCCACTTTGACCTTCACCCTGAAATCTTCCAAATCTTTATCCAACAGGAAGGTTGCACTTTCATACATATGGTTTGCCAGTTCATCCTTCAGCTGATCAAGTGATTTTGGTTTTTTGTTGTTGGTCAATGTCTCGCTTGCAGAAGCCGATTGGAATGATTTGCTGTATGCATCCGAAAATTTGAATGTAAGTGTATCAAACGCAGCCACTTTCATCTGTTTGACTGCTGCATCATCATCCTCGTAAGGCCATACATTGTAAAAATTGGAAACAACATCAGGGGTAAAAATCAACTGGTAGAAGAAGAAATCATACTGACAATCCCAACCTCTTGTCTTTCCATCATCCTTGGATTTTACATCGTTTGGTACCAGAATCAATACATATGTTTTATTGACCAGGTTCTGACCAGCGTCTTTCAAGAAAGCGTCTCCTCGTTTCGCTGCCACTGCCATCTTTACGTCTTGATCGGTGGCATTATAAAGTCCGCATTGATGAATGTAATCCAGATTCATCATTCCATTCTCCTGCCTGTTAAACCATTTTGCCACCATTTTTCTTCCAACTCCTTCTTTGGTGAGCATTTCCCGCAGGTAGGCCCGTTTTTTATCGAGGGTTAACATTTTAAAATCCGGCCCGAGGGGAAGCACCAGACTGTTAAGGTTGTGGTTGAAATATTTATCCGAGAACTTAATATTCATTGCTGCATCGGCGGGAGCAGAATTTACTCCGCTCACCGAACCCATAAAAAAGGTAAGGGAGAGCCTGGAATAAGTCTCAGCAACTTTTTCTTTAACAGGTTTTGCAGCCTGTTGAGCGTTTGATTTGCAAACCACACCGACCGACACCAACAAAATGGTGACGAACATAAATAGATTTTTCATGAGGTAACGAATTTGGTTAATTATCTGATTTTATGCACATTGAATTCAAAGAAATTTGAAGTATTCCTAAAATCCCGAAGGTCAATTACTTCTTCTTAAAAACATTTGCTACACAAAAGCTGGTTTAGAGCCATTAACTAGGTTGAATAAAATAAGCACCAAGCATTTTCACTAATAAAATAACCAAATAAAAACAGATGATGGAATAGCCCCAATGGGCTATTTTTTAGACCCTCAAGGTTTTAAAAACCTTGAGGGTTTATCTTATTTAATCGGGGAAGTTGTTTTGCTGTAGTTCTGCACGAAGAATTTCAGATATTGCAGAATATCCTGATCTTCAATGATTTTTCGGTAGTTAGGCGATGAGGCCAGACAGTAGTGGAAATCGATCCCTTTTAAAGTTCTAAATACTTCGGGATGTTTGAGTATGGTTCCGAAATAGCCCAGGCCTTCTTCTTTATTTGGAAGACTTCGAACCACAACAAGCTGTATATCATCATTTAATCTGATCTCTTCGATATCAAAATCGATCGAGGTATAGTAATCGATGTTAAAATTGGCCAGATCAAAAATCAGTCGATTGACATCGATTTTGGAGCTCTTTGGGAAGGAAAGTATAAAATAGTGAAATAGCTCCTCATCATATGAGTATTTTCCGCCGAAAGCATCATCCTTTCTGATAGCGGTTTTTTCGGGCAGTTTGCTTTGGGAGGCTGAATCCATTTTTGAGATTATCTTCTCCAATTCGGCTAGGCTATTTTGGCGAACCAGATCGCGGATCTTTGTAACCACTGGATTTGCGGGAGAGGCGGGGAAATCGGAAAGATATTGATCCAACATTTTTGAAAACTCATCTTGTGAGGCGTTTTTTCCTTTGGCAATCAAATCGATAAACTTCACTTTGGGCATCAAAAGGCTGTCTGGACGGAGCGCCAATACCTCTGTCGCCAATTGCCCGGCAGCGCTATAATCACCACTCTTGTACAAAGTTAAAGCCTCACCATATTTACGTTCTATTTGCTGTTTTCTGACTTCCATCTCATGCAGAAAATCCGGATTCAGCAGAAATTTCGCATAATTTGATTCAGGGTACTTTTGGGTGATTTTATTCTTGAATATCTCCTCTTTGTACTTCATCTTGTGGAATTCGATCCATACAGGCAATTCATAAATACTCTCTGGATACCTGATATTCAACTCATCATACATGGCTATGGCATGTGGATTGTCGTTCAGCACTCCCTCATAAATTCTCCCGGCGGCAAAATAGGCCGACTTGATCCGATCGTGCGAAGCCCTCATCAAGGAGTCTGTCAGGGGCAGGTCCTGGAGGTAGTATTCGACCGATTTGGGGTTGGACTCTTTTGGTTTTTGAGACTCCATTTTCTGTAAATCGGTAGCATCAGCCAAATCATTTTCACCCGGGTTTAAAGAAATTTTGTTTTTCCTTCTCCAGTTGTCTTCAAGTCTCCTTTTGCCCCAAATTTGTTGGAAATCGGTTTTCCCAATGCCAGATGTAACCGGATTATAAAAATACCATGAACTGTTGTTCGACTGGGTATCGAAATTGGAGCGGTACTGTTGGCCTCTGAAATAGTTTACACTGTTCTGTTCCTTTTGCAAATCCGACTGCTTTTTGCTCTCCTCCTCAGCCAGTTTGGCAATCTCCTTGTTGATAAAGCCAAGCCGTTCTTTTTCGCTCATCAGGGCAACCTTTTGCAAACTGTCTTCTCTCCCGATCAGGTTGAGGTTCTTTACGAGGGCTGCCAAACCGTTGGTTTTTGATACAATGTCATCGTATCCCGGATAACCAGATCCGACAACAGCCATTGCACTGTCGTAATAACAGGAAGCCATCCGGTAGTTACTCTCCTCCAGTGAAAGTCGCGCTACTTTTAAACTGGAGAGCGCCCGCTGGTTGTTGTTTTCGAGACTATAGGTTACGGAAGTCCTAAAATCTTTCAAGGCCTCCTCTTTGCGTTGCGACTTCAGCGCCACCTCACCCTTCGCATAATAGATACGGTCGAGGTAAGGACGGTTGTTTCCGTTTCTGATCATTTTGGCCAGAGTCAGATCGACCTCCGCCGGATTGCTACTGGCATATTCGAGCAGCGATATTTTCGCTTCGAAGGCCATTCGTAAGGATGGCCTCGATTTGACAACACGATGGAATGCTGCCACAGCTTCGTCGTTTTGCCCCTGGGCCAAGTAAAGCTGAGCAAGGATAAAATTGTATCTGCCCTTCTCTTTTCTGGTCAAATCCATCTTCAACGCCTGGTTCAACTGAAAAATCGCCTCTTTCCAATCTTTGGTAATGATATAATAGTGGGCTTTCACTACCGTAAGATCCTTTTTGACCTCTGCAAGCAAACTGCCATCACGCTCAAGCAGCTTTAAAATCTGGAGCGCTTTGTCGAATTCTCCGGTCTCAATATAACATTTTGACAGCCAAAGAAAAGCAGGATTTTTGGTTGGCTGATTGGAGAAATTGTGCAATATGTAATTGAAACTCTCCTGTGCCCTGTGAAAATCGCGCTGATAAAAACTTGCCTGCCCCATCAGCAGATAGGCATCATCCACCCACTTGTTGTATTCAGCCTTGTAGGCAAATGCTGTGTATGCCTCTGAAGTGTTGGTTTTTCGTTTTGGACTCTTGGTAATGGAGTGTGTTGAAATCAACTTAAGACACTTCTGCACAGCATATTCCATTTGAGACACAGCCACCTGCGAGGCGTCAGTATTGGTTTCCGGGAAGACCGGTAACAGATGGGTATAGTCCTCAATTACCTGCCGGTCTATCCGCATCAGTCCCTCCTTAACACTCTCCTTCGCATTAAAATATACGTTGTATTGGGAGTTTAACTGGTGGTAAAAACGGGATACAGCAGTATTGTTCTGCGTGGAACATCCAACAGATAACAGTAGTACCAGCAGATAAAAAAACTGATTTAAAGTGTGTCCCTTCAAGCGATTTCGGATAAATGTATCACACAAATTAACTCAAAATTGCTGAAAAATCACTTCCGTTTGACGGTTACTTTCCTGGTAGGTTCAAAATAAATATTACGATGTTCCAATTGTATGATCAGTTCATCCGCCAATTGTTCGAAAGCAATTCCCGTAGCACTCTCCTCCTCGCAGGCCGCAGGTAAGCCGCTGTCGCCACCTTCCCTGATCCGCATTACGATCGGAATCTGACCCAACAGAGGAAGATCCATCGATGCTGCCAACTCTTTACCACCATCCTTGCCAAAAATATAATACTTGTTTTCCGGGAGTTCGGCGGGAGTAAACCAAGACATATTTTCGATGATACCCAATACCGGCACATTGATCGACTTGCTGTTGAACATGGAGACCCCTTTCACCACATCGGCCAAGGCGACATCCTGAGGTGTGGTGACGATGACAGCCCCGGTAACCGCCAGCGTTTGAACCAGGGTGAGGTGAATGTCGCTGGTTCCGGGCGGCAGGTCAATGAGCATAAAGTCGAGTTCTCCCCAATTTCCTTCCATGATCAACTGTTTTAATGCATTCGAAGCAACGGGACCACGCCAGATAAGGGCATCCTGCTTGTTGGCAAAAAACCCAATGGAGAGGAATTTAACACCAAACTTCTCAATAGGAACGATCCGGTCGCGGCTATCGATCTTTTCGAAATAGGGACGTGCATCCTCTTCCCCAAACATCTTGGGTATCGAAGGGCCAAAAATATCGGCATCGACCAACCCAACCCTGGCTCCCTTCCTGGCCAATGTGATAGCCAGGTTCACCGCCATGGTTGACTTGCCAACACCACCCTTACCAGATGCAATGGCTATGATATTCTTTACGCCCGGCAACACCGGCGGACTCATCCTGTTGGCGCTTTTAGGGGTTATTGTTACCTCGAAATCATTGCCGTATTCGCGTCGGATTTCATCCTTGCACGCTTCCGAAACCGGACCAATGGAAGGATCATCCTCCTTCTGGAATATCAAGGAAAAAGTGATTTTATTACCTGCGATACGTATCTCCTGGACCATTTCAAGGTCAACAATGCTCTTATCTGCGCCGGGGAAATAAATTCTCCGGAGGGTATCGGAAATATTTTTGGGTATTAGGGCCATTTTATATGAATTACAAATTAAGAATTACAAATTATTATTGCTTTAAATATAAGTGATTGTTTAAATTTAAAAAATATAGTTGAACCCACTTCGGGGTTCTGCATCTCAGTCTCTCATTTGCCTCCGGTTTCACCGGAGGTTATTGACATTCAAGCCCTTCGGACTTGTTGAGTTGAGAAACCCTGAAAAGGGTTTAATTTGAATAACCCCAGATGAAATCGGGGGGCAATGAGACCAATGAACCAGCAGCCCTGAAAGGTTTGAACCGTTTACATATCAGTAGAACTAAATTTAAACAGTTCCTAAATCACTTATGCGCATTATATTAAATTAAAGGACTTACTGACTTTTACGTTCCGGCAAATATTTTGGTTACGAATGATCTGTTTTATTGCAGCAATTGCTTGAATTCCCTTTTTCGGCTATCGCCGGAAAGCTCATTCCAACTCTTTCATCGGATCCCAAAAGTGTTTGTCAAAGTCAACAACAGCATCATCTTCCACCACGATCCCTTCATTCTCCAACAGTTCCTGCATGGCGGAAGGGGGATGAAAATGAACTTTACCCGTCAGCAATCCATTCCTGTTGACGACCCGATGCGCCGGAACGAAAGGTTCCTGCTGGTTCGAATTGTTGAGCGCCCAGCCAACCACGCGGGCCGACAATCCTGTGCCCAGGTAGCGTGCAATGGCCCCGTAATTCGTCACCCTGCCGGGAGGGATCAATCGGGTTACCTCATAAACCTTTTCGTAAAAATCGTTCATAAAAACAATTGATTGGATTAAAACGGATTACACGAATTAACCCTCTCCTACCACAAATTACACAAATTAAAAAAAATTACCCTTCGGCTCCGCTCAGGGACCAGTTCCTTTTCCGTCTCTCCGTTATCCTAGTCATCCCAGTCATCCCAGTCTCTCCGTCATTCCTTCTCCCTGTCCCTCCGTCTTTCCGTCATTCCGTC
>JBBIUJ010000089.1:0-13712 GCA_037440345.1 Prolixibacter sp. | reverse complement strand
GCCTGCATTTTACAGGCACGGAAAACGCCAAGGTCGTTCTTCAATTTAACCTGATCAGTTAACCACACCTCGCCAAAAATCTTCTTGAAGGTATAGGTGAACTTTTTGCAGGTGAATCCGGCAATCTGCTTGGTCTCCGAAGTTGGGACAATTTCCAGTCTTTTAAGGTCAGCTTCTCCTGGATATTTGAATCCGCCTGCATTGTAAAAAGGTTTGGCCCCTCCACCAGAACCAATTATCTGAATTGCTACCTCATTTTTGAGATCCAAAACGGTTTCCATACCGTTACCCTTCATCTCAGTAATGGTTTTCACAACGAAATTATCTCCTCCCGACTGGTAATAGGTCTTAAAGTTGAAGGTTCGCATCAGTTCATTGTTCTTTGCATAAGCCTCCATTTTAAATACATTGCATTTGTCAAAACTGTATAGAGACTCCCATTTCACTCCGGGAGCTTTCAGGCTAAGTTGTCCAAATGAAGAAACTGCCACAAACATCACCATCGCAAGTCCAACAATTTTTCTCATGACAGACAAGTTTTAAGATTCAAAACATAGACTTAAAGTAAGGAAAGAGGTAACTAAGATACGAAAATTTATTTAACATGATTTGTCTATATTTGGGAACAGAAACAATCCCGACGCCGCTCCCATGACTCAACTTCTGGACCGATTGATAGATCTGCTGCAAAAACCTTTTCATAGTTCGGTTTTGATCTTCGCAGTGATTCTGTTTATCATTCTTCTAGCCCCGATTCTATTGAGAAGTTTGAAGATCCCAGGAATCATCGGACTGATTTTATCCGGTCTGGTCATCGGCCCTCACGGACTCGGCTGGATCGAAAAAAATGCGGCTGTTGACCTCTTTTCAACCATAGGATTGCTCTATATCATGTTTCTGGCCGGGCTCGAACTTGACCTGAAAGAGTTCAAAACCAACAAACACAAGAGTCTGGTGTTCGGAATCTACACTTTTTTGATCCCGATGGCCATCGGCTTTCCTGTTTGCCGCTTCCTGATCGGTCTTGATTTTAACGCCAGCCTCTTGGTGGCCAGTATGTTTTCCACACATACACTTGTAACCTATCCTATTGTGAGCAGGATGGGGATCTCCAGACATGAAGCTGTGGCGATCACCGTGGGTGGTACCATGTTAACTGATACCGCAGTTCTTGTCCTCTTTGCCGTAATTGTTGGCTCGGTAAAAGGCGAAATTAGCCTTCAGTTCTGGATAAATTTTGCCATTTCGGTGATACTATTTCTGCTGGTCGTCTTTTTGCTGATACCGTTGGTGGCCTCTTGGTTTTTTAAAAAGCTGGAGGGCGAAAAACGGTCCCATTTTGTTTTTGTCCTTTCCATGGTCTTCTTTGCCGCATTTTTATCTGAAGTGGCCGGATTAGAGCCAATTATCGGCGCTTTTGCCGCAGGAATCGCGCTGAACAGGTATGTGCCAAAAACTTCTTCCCTCATGAACCGTTTGGAGTTTGTTGGAAATGCCATTTTTATTCCCTTTTTCCTGATCAGCGTAGGGATGCTGATCAATCTAAAGGTAGTAGGCAATGGTTCAATGGCCTGGATTATTGCCGGTACATTGACGGTTGTTGCGATTATTGGAAAATATCTGGCTGCAGCAATGACCACCCTTACCTTTAAATTTCCTTCCACCTGGCGCCGGTTAATTTTTGGCATGAGCAGTTCACATGCTGCAGCCACACTGGCTATCATTATGGTGGGTTTCAAAATGGGCATCGTCGATGAAAATGTATTGAATGGAACAATTGTGCTGATTCTGGTTACCTGTCTTGTTGCCTCTTTCGTAACCGAGAATGCCGCTAAGAAGATTTTGATCGAAGGGGATGATTACCTCGAACCACCGTTGACACCCATGACTGAACAGAAAATATTGGTGCCAATTTCCAATCCGGGTACTATGGAGCGACTAATTGACCTGGCCATAGCTATCAAACTTCCCAAAAACCGTTTTCCAATAGTAAGTTTATCGGTAGTAGATGACGACCATACCGCTAAATCCAAGCTGATCGAAGCCAAAAGAATGCTCGAGAAGGCCATCATTCATGCTGCTGCCATTGACCAAAAGGTTGAAATTGTCACCACTATTGACCAGAAAGTTACTGCAGGCATAAAGAGAGTGGCCAAAGAGATATTTGCATCGGAGATCATCCTTGGTTTTGCCATGAGGAATCAATTTTCCGAAATGCTTTTTGGCAACAATGTCAAGTACATTGTCGAGAATACAGAGCAGGCCATCTGGGTTGCCAGCATACATTCGAGTCTTAACCTTTACAAAAAAATTGTGGTCATTTGTCCCAAGTTTGCCGACCGAGAATTTGGTTTTCATAACTGGTTAAGCAGGATATTGCGAATGGGAAAATCACTGGAACTCTCTTGTCATTTTTTTGCTTCCCCACAGACTTTTGAACAGGTGGAGGAGTTTCACAAACAACAACGAAGTTCCGTCAAAATAAGTCATACCGAATTTACCGACTGGGAGGAATTTCAAAATCTAGGACATCAGTTGTCTCCTTCCGACCTGATCATTATCCCATTACCACGCAGTGGAGGTGTGTCCTATAAATTATCGCAGGAGAGTGTCCCACGACTAATGGCCAAACATTTTGAGCACTTCAGTTTTATTCTGGTCTACACATCTTCGGCAAACGATACTTCCGAACTGATGTTTTCTCACGATTTCGACAACACCCTCATCGAAAAGGGAATGACCCTGGTCAAAGGCCGGGCCAAATGGTTCTCACGTTTATTCAAGTAAGTGGCCAGAAATAGAATCAATTTATAACACAGAGAGTAAGTCTCAGATAATCAGTATTCATTGCTACCTTAATATTCGGTCTACTGTTGCCATTTTAGAGTGAAAACAGAGCCCGCTGAGTTTAAAAATCGCAAGCGATTTTTTCTCTGTGTAACACAGAGATTACTCCAACGATATTTTGGAAAGGCCGCAATATCAAAGTTTGAACTAATCTCGAAAAATAGCCATATATCCTCTGTGTATTTTTTTTAAGAATTCGCCCAATCAACATCTGCCTTAAAAGCCACCTTGCCGCTCTGCCGGTTCACGGCCTGGATGTGAAAGGAGGAGCCATCCTGCCCTGACAAAAGTTCGACTTCATCCCCCCAATGCATTTCACCCAAAAACTCAAGGGTGAAATTCTTTAACCGATGTTTCCGGTAGAAATCGCTGCCGAAGCAATCCATCACCCAATCAAGATATCGTGTATTGTTGACATGGTTGTTCACATCAATTTCGTTGTAAAGGATTTTTTTGCTGAAGATGGTAGATTCGGCCGCTCCGTTTAGCCTATCGGGGAAATTATCCAAGGCAAGTTTGCCCTCGTTGAATGGAAGGTCGGCAGTAAGCCTCTCAGCCCGCTGCGGGCGCATCGTCTCGGCATTCAGTAACAACCAACCTGAAACGCCTTTGCAAATGGGTTCATCCTGACTGTTGTAAAAGATAAAATCACGTCTGAAGAAAGGACCGACCAGACTGCATGGCCAGGTCTCAATGTGGATCTCGTCTCCCCATTTTGGCAATTGCAGAATTTCTACCCGTATCCGTGAAAGAGCCCAAAAAAGCTTCTGTTCAACCAATGCTGCGTATCCTGCACCCAAATGTTGGGCATGGTTCCCGGCAGCTTCCTGAAACAGTTGCATCAGGTTAGTTGGCTTGATATTTTCCTGAAAATCAACTTGGTATGAAGTAATCTTAAAAATCTCTTTCCAGACAGGAATCATGTTAAATGTTTGAAATGTTGAAATGTTTGAAATGTTGAAATGTTTGAAATGTTGAAATGTTTGAAATGTTTGAAACCTTCAAACAACTATTCAAAGGTAATGAATCGGCATTGGGAACCAAAAAAATTGTCTATCTTCGATCGTTTCCGATAATCGGGGATAGTGTGTACCTTTGCGGCAACCTATAAAAGGAGCGATGGCAGAAACAAATTTTGTGGATTATGTGAAAATCATGTGTCGTTCAGGCCATGGCGGGGCGGGGTCTAAACACTTTCGCAGGGAGAAATTTGCTGCGAAAGGCGGGCCCGATGGTGGCGATGGCGGCAGGGGAGGGCACATTATCCTCCGTGGTAATAGTCAGATGTGGACGCTTCTGCACCTGAAATACCAAAAGCATATTTTTGCCGAATGGGGCGAATGCGGAGGCGCTTCGCGCAGCCATGGCAAGGATGGGAAAGATATCATCCTGGAAGTACCGCTGGGTACGGTAGCCAGGGATGCAGAAACCGGTGAACTGCTTTTCGAGATCACAGAACACGATCAAACAAATATCCTGGTGAAAGGAGGCAGAGGCGGACTCGGCAATTTCAATTTCAAGAGTGCCACCCACCAGACTCCAAGATATGCCCAGCCCGGAGAAGACGAAGAAGAGGGATGGAAGATTCTGGAGCTGAAGATCCTTGCCGATGTTGGTCTGGTAGGATTTCCGAATGCCGGCAAATCAACCCTGCTTTCGGTGGTTTCGGCCGCCAAACCCGAAATTGCTGATTATCCATTTACCACATTAGTCCCCAATTTGGGTATCGTTTCCTACCGGGATAATCAATCTTTTGTGATGGCCGATATTCCGGGAATTATCGAGGGGGCGCACGAGGGACGTGGTCTGGGATTGCGTTTTCTGCGTCACATCGAACGTAACTCTATTTTACTCTTTTTGATTCCGGCAGATAGTAAAAATCACAGAAAGGAACTGGATATATTACTGAATGAATTGGATATGTTTAATCCAGAACTTCTTGATAAACAAAGATATGTGGCTATCTCGAAATCTGATATGCTGGATAAAGAGCTTATGAAAGAGATAAGCAAGGAATTCAAAGATATTCCCCATACCTTTATCTCATCGGTAACGGGTGATGGAATCGTAAAATTGAAAGATGAAATCTGGAAACTTTTAAATTCATAGACGAGATATGGGTGTAATACAGACAATCTCAGAATGGGACAAATCTGCATTCTTTTTCCTAAATAGTTTTCACAATGATCTCATGGATAATGTGATGGCTCTTTTTACACTCACATCTACCTGGATCATTTTCTATGGTGTCACCCTTTACCTGATCATCAGAAAATATGGCAGGAAATCCATTCCGGTCATTATTTCACTGGTATTGATCATTCTGCTATCCGACCAGATCGCCGGATTGTTGAAACATAGTGTGATGAGGTTAAGGCCATCTCAGGATCCTGCCATAAAACCATTGGCCCATATATTCTTTACAACCGGCGGTTTATATGGCTTTGTCTCGGCCCATGCAGCCAATGCCTTCTCTTTCGCCACCTTTTCAGCGCTGCTCTTCAGAAGCAGGGGATATACCATTTTTATTTATCCATGGGCTTGTCTGATTGCCTACACCAGAATCTATTTAGGGGTTCACTATCCCGGAGACATTCTCGGCGGAATTCTTTTGGGTACACTGGTCGGATGGGGAGTGTACAGGCTACTTCTTTTGGCCGAAGACAGGGCCTTTCCTGTTCATCCATATCAGCGGAATAAGCTTACTCACAACGAATTGGAGGTTATAGTTATTACCGCCACTATGGTCGTTTTTTTTACGGTTTCTACGGTTGTACTACTGCTGCAAAACGACCTGCTTTAAAAACAGTGACCTTAAATTACCGTTCTAAGAATCTATGAAAAAATTGTTCTTCATATATTTGATAATTGGTATATTGATTGGTTGTGGGAGGAATGAGGAAATAGGTAATCGCGATGGTGCTATTCAGAATGGGATTTACATGGGCTATTTTGAATACCAAAACCAGAAATATTGGTGTGAAATTGAGTTTATTAATGATCAGTACGTTGAATGGCCTTCCGGCGGGGCGATGTTTCAGAAATCGTACAGTTGTTTAACTGTAGGAAAATGGTCTGCCGGGAATGGAAAATTGACTTTTTATATGGGAAATTATAAAATGGAGGGATATCCTGAAACCTGTGTCCCCGATATGATGATACCCGGGCAATACAATTTTTATGATGTGTCAAAGTCAGATTCATTGGTTTTCGAAAAGGGATCAAACGCAAACAAGATCATGTATCATTTGGTAAAATTGCAACTAAACTAAAATAGAAATACAATGAATTACGAAGCTAGAATAGAAGAATTGCAACTGCATTTACCTCCCGTTTCTGCCCCTAAGGGATTATACAGACCATTGATTATTGCCGGAAACCTGGCTTATCTCTCCGGTCATGTTTCAGCCAGAAGTGATGGAGCACTTATTCAGGGGAAAGTAGGGGATGAGTTTGACATGGAAGCCGGTAAGCTGGCAGCACGTGCTGCTGGATTAGCCATTCTGGCGACACTGCGTCACGAACTCGGGTCATTGAATAAAGTTAAAAGGGTTGTTAAACTGTTTGGTATGGTGAATGCAACTCCGGATTTTGATAAACATCCTTACGTAATCAATGGCTGCAGTGAGTTGATGGAAGAGGTTTTTGGTAGTGAGAATGGAGTAGGCGCCAGAAGCGCATTGGGTGTTGCTGGCCTGCCGGGTAACTGCGCTGTGGAGATTGAAGCGATCTTCGAACTGAATGACTAATGAAAAGTATGAAGGGTCTCAGCCCTTCATACTTTTCATTAGTCATTCAGAAATTTCCGCTCAGCACAAACTCATCCGTATTGCAAAAGACCTGGCTGTAAAGATAAAATCCCATCCGGTTGGTCTCAATTTTCCTGTTTAACTGCACCACCGGATGACCTGCCGGTACCCCAAAATACTTTTGCAACCTTTCATCCGCTGTGATGGCAAGGATGCGCTGTTCTCCACCTTTGACCTCCAGCCGGTAATTCTTTCTTAAAATATCGAACAGCGATTTGTTCTCCATGTTTCTACCGATAAACCTTGGAAGGTTTATGTTGGGAATCATGGTAATGTCAAAAAATACCGGTTTGTTGTTGACAAGCCTGAGCCGTTCCATGTAAATGCATCCCGATTCCTGTTCAGTCCTGGTAAGAGAGAAGGAGAATGCCTCACTCCAGTTTCTGATTTCAGGAGGAACAATGATTCTGGTTAGCAGGTTTTCTTTTCCAACAGCGGAGGTAGTTCCCTTCATGGCCAAAATTCCAACCCCCTTGGGCGCACCCTTTACAATACTCCCTTTCCCCTGGTGTCTGACAATAAAGCCCTCATTTGTAAGACGATCCAGCGCTTTTCGGATGGTTGGCCTGGTCACCTTGTGAAGGGCGCACAGCTCGTTTTCGGAGGGAAGCAGATCACCCTCCTGGTACACACCCTCTGTGATGTGCTGTCTTAATATCTCGTAAACCTTACTGTGTTGCGGTAGTACAGTTGTGTATTCCATCACATTATTCTAGCTTCGATCAACAAAGTTAAAATTTTTTTGTTTGTAAAAGTTGTAAACACATTAAATAAATTTCAAAAAAATTGCAAATATCATATAATCAATGAGATAATATTTTAATGTTCGGAATTAATAATTATTTCACATTGGTACTTGTATTTACAAGTTGAATTATTTAGTTTTGTAAAAAATATGTGACATGGCAACCATTGTGATCATGCCCAAGCAGGGGCAATCTGTAGAAAGTTGTATTTTAACCGAGATACCAAAGAAAATCGGGGATAAAATCTCCAAAGGGGAACTTCTCTTTGCATATGAAACCGACAAGGCCTCATTCGAAGAGTTCGCACCTGTGGATGGAACCATTTTGGCTTTTCACTACCAATCAGGTGATGAAGTTCCGGTATTGAAAGAGGTTTGTGTCATCGGCGATGCAGGAGAAATAGTAACATCAGCTTCTTCTGCAGTTATTCCGGAGGTCAAAGTAGTCTCTGAAACTGTCGCTGTTAAGGAAGAAAAGACTGAGGTTACAACCAAAACCAACGAATTTGCTACAGGTGAGAGTAGTTTTATATCTCCGCGCGCCAGGTCCCTGGCTGCCAAAGAGGGAATCGACACCGCAGGGATCAAAGGTTCCGGTCCAAATGGAAGAATACTGGAGCAGGACCTGATTGCTTATCTGGCTTCGAAACCTAAAATAACCCCACTGGCTAAAAAACGGGCCGAAGAGGAGCAGCTTTGCACCAATTGTACCGGCAGTGGATTGGGAGGAACGATCACAGCCAAAGACCTGAAACAACCAGGCGCTGTTGCTTCTGATGAATTTGAAATCAAAAAATTATCCAATATCCGCAAGCTGATTGCCAAAGCGATGCTCAGTTCGTTGCAGAATTCGGCTCAGCTAACCCATCATCTGTCTGCAGATGCACGTCAAATCAGCCACCTGCGCAAAGTGGTTAAAAAAGCCGTCGACGAAGGTTATCCGACGAATATAACCCTGAACGACCTGATCTGTTTTGCAGTGATCAAAGCATTGAAAAAATATCCGCAGGTAAACACCCATTTCATGGATGACTCGATGAAATATTTCAAAAAGGTTCATTTGGGTATTGCGGTGGATACTGACCGCGGATTGATGGTCCCGGTCGTTCGCAATGCAGATGATCTTTCTATTCAGGGATTATCCAATCAGTTGAAGGAAGTAGCCGCTGCCTGCAAGAATGGAAGCATCAATCCCGACTTGCTCGTTTCGGAAGCTGCCACCTTCACCGTATCCAATCTGGGAAATTATGGCGTAGAAATGTTTACGCCTGTGATCAATCTTCCCCAGACCGCTATTCTTGGTGTAAATACCATAATACCAAGACCTAAAGATCTTGGTAACGGTGTTTACGGATTCGTTCCGCACCTCGGATTGAGCCTTACCTACAACCACCAGGCACTCGATGGTGGAGAAGCTACCCGATTTTTGAAACAAATTGCGACAGAAATCGAAAACTTAACCATTGAACTTTAACATTAAGCAAATTCAAAATGAGCAAAAATTACGATCTGGCAATTATCGGTGGTGGACCTGCAGGATATGTTGCAGCTGAACGCGCCGGACACAAAGGACTCAAAGTAGTTCTGATCGAGAAAAGCGAATTGGGCGGTGTATGCCTGAACGAAGGCTGTATTCCTACGAAAACCCTGCTGTACAGTGCAAAATTGTATGACAATGCCATCGGAGCCTCGAAATATGGCGTTGAAGCTACGGGGGTAACTTTCGATTTCGGCAAGATGATGTCGAGAAAAGAGAAAGTGGTTAAGAAGCTGGTTGGCGGTGTTGGACTGAAAATGAAAGAGCATCATGTGGATGTACTTAAAACTGAGGCTTACATCAAGGGGCGTTCTGCTTCAGGTATCTCCATCACTGCAGGTGACGAGGAGATTGAGGCGACTAATTTGCTTGTTTGCACGGGATCAGAGGCTTTTGTTCCTCCGATTCCGGGATTGGGGACTCCCAATGAAATCATTCTCACCAACCGTGAAATTCTCAAACTGAATGAGCTGCCTGCATCGCTGGTTGTGATCGGTGGTGGCGTAATCGGCATGGAGTTTGCCAGTTTTTTCAACTCATTGGGAACAAAGGTGACCATTGTTGAGATGTTGGATGAAATCCTGACCGGTATGGACCAGGAAATGAGTGTCATGTTGCGCCAGATGTACGCGAAAAAGGGGATTACCTTCCACTTATCATCAAAAGTAATTGAGGTCAAAGGCAATGAAGTGATCTTCGAGAAAGCCGGTAAGACTGAGACTGTTACAGGTGATAAAATCTTGGTAAGTGTTGGTAGAAAGGCTGTTACCAAAGGGTTTGGCCTTGAAAACATTGGTGTCGAACTCGACAGGGGTGGAATCAAGGTGGACGAAAAAATGAAGACCAACGTGCCCAATGTTTATGCAGCCGGCGACGTAACCGGATTCTCGTTGCTTGCGCACACCGCCAGTCGCGAAGGCGAAGTTGTTGTCAATAACCTCACAGGAAGAAACGACCGGATGCGCTACAATGCCATTCCCGGAGTTGTGTACACCAATCCTGAATTCTCAGGAGTCGGACTGACGGAAGAGAAAGCCAAAGAGCAAAATATTGCCTACCGGAGCGTGAAGCTTCCGATGGCCTATGCCGGTCGTTTCATCGCTGAAAATGAGGGTGGCAGCGGTCTGTGCAAAGTACTGGTAGGGGAGAAGTATGGCGAAGTGCTCGGCGTTCACATGCTTGGCAACCCTTCCAGTGAAATGATCTACGGAGCCTGTATGGCCATCGAGATGGAGATGACCCTCAAAGAGATGGAGGAGGTCGTTTTCCCGCATCCAACGGTATCAGAGATATTTAAGGAGACGGTATTTGGATTTTGAATTGACAATTGACAGTTGACAATTGACAGTTGACAATTGACAATGAATATGATATGCATTTGGTATTGGAAATTCAATCAGTCATAAAGAATCAAAATTAATATACTGTTTAAATTTAATTCTACTGATATGTATACTGTTCAACCCTTTCGGGGTTGCGGATTCATTGGTCTCATTTTCCGTGGGTTACCACCCACGGTTATTCAAATTAAACCCTTTTCAGGGTTTCTTAACACAACAAGTCCGAAGGACTTGAATATGAATAACCCCCGGTGAAACCGGGGGAAAATGAGAGACTGAGATGCGGAACCCCGAAGTGGGTTCAACTATTTTTTGATTTACTTTAAACAGTCACTAAGTTCATAAAATAATAATAAGCGCAATTGTCAATTTTCCATTGTCAATTGTCCATTAAAATCTGTATTAACCCAATTGTCAGTTTTCCATTGTCAATTGTCAATTCATTCTTATGCCTAAAGTTCAGTTTATTGACCCCAGTGTTGCCAGAAAAGCCGGCGAGATCACATTTAAGCCGATTCCTGTGAATCAGTACAACAAGACCATCAAAGAGGAAACTGAAAATTTCTCCAACGATGAGCTGGTACGTATCTACCACGACATGGTGGTGATCCGCGAGTTTGAGACCATGCTAAACCTCATCAAAACAACCGGTGAGTACAGTGGCGTTCCTTACGACCACCCGGGTCCGGCGCACCTTTCGATTGGTCAGGAAGCTTCTGCTGTCGGGATGGCCTACACCCTGACGGTCGACGATTTTATCTTCGGTTCGCACCGCAGCCATGGCGAAATCCTTGCAAAGGGGCTGAGCGCCATTCAAAAACTGGACGATGCGCAATTGATGCACATCATGGAAACTTTCTTTGAAGGGGCCATTATGAAAATCGTACAAAAGGATTTCAAGGGAACTGTCAAGGAGCTTGGGCGTAAATTCCTGATATACGGTACGCTGGCCGAAATCTTTGCCAGGGAGACCGGTTTCAACAAGGGTTTGGGGGGAAGTATGCATGCCTTCTTTACCCCGTTTGGCGTTTATCCAAACAATGCCATTGTGGGCGGAAGCGGCGATATCGCTGTTGGGGCAGCGCTCTACAAGAAAGTGAACCGCAAAAAAGGCGTGGTTGTGGCCAATATCGGCGATGCTTCGATGGCTTGTGGTCCGGTTTGGGAAGGGATCTCCTTCGCGGCCATGGACCAGTTTACCCAACTCTGGGATGATGGGATGAAAGGCGGACTGCCCGTGATATTCAACATCATGAACAACCAGTATGGCATGGGCGGACAGACAGCCGGCGAAACCATGGGTTACGGGATGGCTGCCCGCATAGGCGCAGGTGTCAACCCCGACCAGATGCATGCCGAAAGGGTGGATGGATACAATCCGTTGGCTGTTATTGACGCTTACAAAAGGAAATTAAAAATTATTGAGGAGAAGAAGGGGCCTGTTTTGCTGGAAGTATTAACCTACCGTTTCAGCGGTCATTCACCTTCTGATGCATCATCCTACCGTTCGAAGGAGGAGGTAGAGGCCTGGCAGAACCAGGATTGCATCTATACTTATGCTAAAAATCTGGTCGAAGCCGGTGTAACAGATCAGAAAAAGCTGGATGGTATCTGGGATGAGATCAAAGCACTGATGGTCGAACTGTTGAAAGTTTCGATCGACGTAAGCGTCTCTCCCCGCATGGATATTCGCCAGCGACCGGAACAAATCGGGGAGATGATCTTCTCCAATTCACCGGCCATTTCCATGGAAGATCGTCCGGTTGAGGTCAATCATGCCATGGCTGAAAATGCACGGTTTGCACAATTAGCTAAAAAAGAGCGCTTTGCTTTTGATGCGGGAGGAAAGCCTTTCTCCAAAATGAAGCAATATCAACTGCGCGACGGTATTTTTGAGGCCATCATCGACCGTTTCTACAAGGATCCGACCTTGATCGCTTATGGTGAAGAGAACCGCGATTGGGGTGGCGCATTTGCCGTTTACCGCGGGCTTACAGAGGCGCTTCCATACCATCGACTGTTCAATTCGCCGATTTCGGAAGCCTCCATCGTCGGAACGTCCATTGGATATGCCATGTGTGGTGGCCGGGTGATCCCTGAAATTATGTATTGCGACTTTCTGGGCCGTTGCGGCGATGAGGTGTTTAACCAGTTGCCCAAATGGCAGGCGATGAGTGGCAATGTACTGAAGATGCCGGTTGTTTTGCGGGTATCCGTTGGCTCCAAATATGGCGCCCAGCACTCGCAGGACTGGACATCGCTGGTGGCCCATATCCCTGGATTGAAAGTGGTATTCCCCGTAACCCCTTATGATGCAAAGGGTTTGATGAATAGTGCGCTTCAGGGTACTGATCCTGTTGTCTTCTTCGAGAGCCAGCGGGTTTATGATATCGGTGAACAGTTTCATGCAGGAGGCGTCCCGGAAGGGTATTACGAAATCCCAATGGGCGAACCGGACGTGAAAAGGGTTGGTAAAGATGTCACCATCCTTACGATCGGTGCAACCTTGTACCGCGCCCTCGAAGCAGCCAAAATATTGGAGGAGAAGTATGGCCTGTCGGCGGAAGTTATTGATGCAAGGTCGCTCGTTCCATTTAACTATGGTCCGGTGATTGAGTCAGTCAAGAAAACAGGCCGTATCCTGATTTCGGGTGATGCCAACAGCCGTGGATCGTTTTTGAACGACCTGGCCCGAAATATCACCGAGCTTGCCTTCGATTACCTCGATGCACCGCCGGTAGTTGTAGGATCGCGAAACTGGATTACCCCTGCATACGAATTGGAGGAGGCCTTCTTCCCGCAACCCGGTTGGTTCCTGGATGCCATCCACGAAAAAATAGTTCCGCTGGCCGGCTATTTGCCAGGTGAAAATTTCACCGACATGGAGCAGATCAGAAGAGCGAAGATGGGGGTGTAAATGGGAAAATTGGGAAATGTGAAAATGAGACGGGGACGACTAGGACGACAGAGATGACGCACCGTCCGCGGTTAAATTTTTAAAAGAGGGTAACTCTTGGTATCGGACGAAATTGATATAATATAAAAAGAAGAAAACAACCATATGGATTTCTGGAGCCTGTTTCCCGGTAGGGACGAATTGCTAAACTGGTATAAAAAAAAGGGCACCGACGCGATTTTCCCGGTCAATGCACACCTGCACACACCTTATTCCTTTAGCGCCTTTCGGGATATCCCGCAAGCGCTTGATATGGCGGTAAATGAGGGTGTCAGGGTGATGGGAATTAATGATTTCTATTCCACCGACGGTTATGCCGAATGGGCAACCGAGGCTGCGGCAAGAGCTATATTCCCCCTTTTCAACATCGAATACATCAGCCTGAACAAGGCCGACCAGCTTGCCGGATTGAAAGTCAACGATCCCGGAAATCCCGGCAGGACCTATCTTAGTGGCAAGGGGCTATCCTTTCCTCCAA
>JBBIUJ010000088.1:0-13728 GCA_037440345.1 Prolixibacter sp. | reverse complement strand
CAGCTTCTCGATCAGCTCCATCGAACGCTGGTCGGCCGGTTTGACCTTCTCCTCTTCCGTCAGACGGTTGCTGAGAAAAAGCAGGTCGTCCATACAATGTTCCAGGGCATAGTTGATCAGGTATTTTAAAAACTCCTCGGCCAGGTCCATGTTGTCGTTCAGGTCGAAGAAGGCAACCTCGGGCTCGATCATCCAGAACTCAGCCAGGTGACGGGAGGTATTGGAATTTTCGGCCCGGAAAGTAGGTCCAAAAGTATAGATTTTCGAAAGCGCCATGGCAAAAAGCTCCCCTTCCAACTGACCGGAGACAGTCAGGTTCGCAGCTTTCCCAAAGAAATCCTGGCTGTAATCGACAGCCCCCTCCTCATTCAGAGGTGGATTCACGGCAGGAAGTGTGCTGACCCTGAACATCTCGCCGGCACCTTCGGCATCCGAACTGGTGATGATAGGGGTATGTATATTGAAGAATCCCCTTTCGTTAAAAAAGGAGTGAATGGCAAAAATCATGGCGTGCCGTATCCGGAAGACCGCGCTGAAAGTGGCTGTCCGCGGACGGAGATGGGCCACTTCGCGTAAAAATTCTAGACTATGCCTTTTGGGCTGGATCGGATATTTGTCTGGATCGGACAGACCGATTAGCTCAATTTTTTCGGCTTTCAGTTCAACGGATTGCCCGGAACCGGCCGAGGCCACCAGTGTGCCGGTAACCCCAATTGCAGCGCCGGTATTGATATTTTTGAAAAACTCTTCTCCAAAAGTTTCAACTTCGGCAACCACCTGGAGGTTGTTGATGGTGGACCCGTCGTTCAGGGCAATAAAATTAACATTCTTGCTTCCGCGGCGGGTACGCACCCAGCCTTTGATTGTTATCTCAGCCCCAACCTGGCCTGATTTCAATATCCCTGCGATCTGAACTTTTTCCATTTGAACTTTTTCTTCCGGGTAAAACAGTGTGTAATAAATATATCAATTGATAGTTAGGACAAAATTACACATTTTGGCGTCTTGTCGGCACTCTAAATTTGCGTTTTAATAAAATTACACAGAGAAACCACTGAGTTGCACAGAGTTTTTTTAGATGTGATTATTATTGTCTGTGGCTCTAAGTGTTTTAAACAGTTTTTCTCAGTGTAACTCATTGGTTTCTCTGTGTAATAATTTTTTCTGCTACTTTTGTTTTTAAATTTTGTAATCATGACATTTTCAAACTGGACAGAATTATGCGACCATCTTGGCAAGCAATTCAACATCGATATAGATCTGAATGGGGTACTTTTTTTGGTTGGTATCCGTGAACGAGGCCTTACTTTTCAACACTTTTCGAAAGAGGAGAAGATGAGTCTCATCCATTTGGGCAGTTGCACCCTTTACCAGGAAATGGGACTGATAGAAAAATCAGGAATTGATGCCGAAGGATGGCCCATCTTTACCCAAAAAGCGTTAGCGCCGGTTATCTCTGAAGAACGTAAACACAAGGTCTTGCAGGATTGTGCCTTGCGCTATTTTGAAAAGATTTATACGGATAAATGATTGACTCAATTTGATTCATTTTCTTGCTGAGGATTTGATGATTAATCCAATTGAATGCTATAGTCTTATGGCTTTGATAAAATTTTCAGACACCAAAATATGGATAAAAACTCCGTAGGAGTTGCCAGTGAATAACCTTCGGTTTTAACCGGAGGATAAGAAAGGCACTTGTGAAAATAAACTCTGAAGGAGTTACCCAACAATTTCAGGATAAAGTTTTCAATACATTAATATTGGGAAACCCCGACGGGATTCATGAAGATTTTGGTTCCGTCAAACCCCCTGTTGCACAGGTGGTTATTCAAGTAAGACTCCTGCGGAGCCCATAGTCAGGGAAGCGGTGTAACACATATTTAAACGACATTAAAGTATAAGTGATAAAAATAGCCGATTGGTCTATTCTAAAAGCCTTATAGAACAACGGTTTCAAATACATGAGCAGAACCTGTTTCAAATCAGTTTTCTATTCCAGAAAAGCGATCCAAGCAGGTAGAATGAACAACGACAAGAAGGTGGTCAAAAGCACCAGCCTGCCGGCAAGTTTGGCATTCAAATCGTATTGCTGCGTAAGGGCATAGGCTGTTAAACCCACCGGCATGGCAGCATCAAGGACAGAGCAGCGTAACTGGAGCTCGGGGATGGAACTGTTTCGCAAAATTAGGTAGAAGATTCCGGGGATAATGACCATAATCACCAGGGCAAGTCCGAAAACGGGAGCCCATTCCTTCAAGTTTCCTATCTTCTGAGACCCCATGAAAATACCAAGTGAAAGCAGTACCACTGCGGTTACAGACTGCGCAATCAAATCCAGGGATTTCATCAGGCTGCTCTGCGGCGAAAACTTCAGTCCGGAGGCCAGAATCCCGAGAATAACTGCAATTAACAAAGGATTGGTAATTAGTTTGATCACGATTGTTTTGAGATGGAGTTTCCCTTCGCCCGCTACTTCGATCAACACCAGCGCCAGGGAAAACATCCAGAAAAGGTATATGGAGGTAAGAATAACAGCCGTACCCATTGCCTGCTGACCCATCGTATTGATTAACACCGGAATGCCAAGATAGGTAATATTGCCAAATGCAAGCACCAGGATCATTGTCTGTTTTGTCTTCACGGTAGTTTTAAAGAGCGCCCCCAGTGGGAATGCCATCAGCATGCACCCGATCAGATAAATGGAATTGCCAATCAGCAGTGTTGCATTCTCAGTAAAACCAATCTCCATTTTTGCCAAAGCGGCAAAAATCAAAGCTGGGAAACCAATTCTAAGCGCATATTTATTGAGTATGTCGACCCAGGCATCAGTTGCTGCACCTACCCTAATCATCAGGATACCAAACAGAATGACAAGGAAAAGAGGAAGAATGGTGTGGAGAGCCAGGAAAAATGAAGACATAAAAAAAGCATGAATGATCGGCGATAAATTTAAAGATAAATTCGTTTGCCAAATAATTCTGATTCCAGTTTAAAAGTTTTTCCTCCGTCTGAACATCCGTCAACTATCCAATGAAAAGAGTCGCTTGAAATGACATAACTTCATGGTTTACTGATAACTGTTGTCCCATTTTTGTCAGTTAATCCTATGATAATGAACATACGATAATACCAGGATCCCTATAAAAACAATTGGGAAAAAGGTCATTGGCTTTAGCCCGTCAACAGCCCACAGGCTTACAAACGCCGAAATAAAATCAATGGCAAAACCAGCATAAGCCCATTCTTTTATACGGACGGGAATTTGCGGAAGAATCAGGGCAAGCGCACCCAACACTTTAAAAACCATGAACATGACGCCAAAATATTCAGGATAACCTAAATGCCGGATACCTTCTTTTGCCAATTCAGTTTGCGATGTCAACGCCGGCATTACACCTTCGAACAGGAAGATAATGGTTGTGGTAATCCAAAAAATAACTTTGTCTCGTTTCATCTTAAACTATTTTCAAATTACTTTTCTAAAAATTCATTGTGCCCTTAAAACATTGCATCCATTCGTTTTTGCATTTCTTCAGGCGAAACATCCTCTATGTGCGTCATGATTGACCATTTATGCCCGAAAGGATCAGTCAGGCTTCCGGTACGGTCTCCATAAAATTGGTCCTTCACTTCCATCTCGCCTGTTACTGTGGCTCCTTCCTTAAGCGCCCGAGCAAAAACGGCATCTACATCCTCAACATACAAACAAAAAGTGACCGGTGAACCTCCTATTGTTTGCGGACTTACATTACCCCACAAGGCATTCTCTTCTGCAAGCATAATCTTTGAGTCGCCTATTTCAATCACGGCATGTGCTATGCTTCCATCCGGCATCAGCATCCGTTCAACTTCCTTTGCCCCAAAGGCTTTTTTGTAAAACTCAATCGCTTCCACTGCTCCTTTAATGTTGATATAAGGCGTCAAAGTGTGGAAGCCTTTTGGAATTGCTTGTACTTTAGTTTTCATCTGTCTATAATTTTATTTTTCAATTGCCAGATAGAATCGAAGATCAGCGAAGCTAATAGCCCCATAATCATTTTCGGTCGGTGCGAACATATTCCTCATGGCTATTTCATGATTTTTTTACCTTTTGTAAGTTTTCACTAACCCTAAACTTTACTATTCTAGAAACTAATTCAAGTGGCATTGGCTTATCGAGAGGAAACTGAACAGAACCTTTTGCCCCTTTGTAAACAGATAGCTCTTTTTTAAATGCTTCAATTCCTGATGGCACAGGATAGAAACCAATATGATTTTTGAAGGCGGCAAAATGGACCAAATTTCCGTTTAGCACGAAAGTCGGCATAGCATATTTGATCGTTTCTACTGCATCCGGCGCTGCTTGCCTGATAGTTGCCCGAATTTCTTCCAAAATTGTTTGAACTTCCTCCGGAAAACCACTGATGTATGTATCAATGTCATTGTTTAAAGAGTTCATTGTTTCTTCATTTTTTGAACAGCTTTTACTCCTTCTTTTGTAATACCCATTATTTCAGTAAACACGCCAATCTCTTCTCTTGTGTCAAAAAAAACAATTTTGGCTATTGGAGTGTCATAGCTGCTTACCACCGTAAATCCCCTATTCACAAACCCTGAAATTACATTGTCAAGGTTCGAGATGGGTGTGCTGTATGCAATGTGCTGAATTCCTCCTGTTGGATTATTGTCAATATAATCCTTAAAAATACTATTTCCTGAAATTGGTTGAATAATTTCAATAAAAGTACCACCCGAATAGGTCATGGTAACGAGGTTTTCTGCATCGGCTGGCTCTCCATAATAGGTTCCATCATAATCTTGTAACAGGGTGGTACCTATGGGGCTAAAATTTTTAACGCCAAGCATTTCCTGAAAGAAAGTTTTTGCTTTCTCTACATCTTTCACTACCCAAGCAATTTGAGTGAATTGTAAGTCAACAGAAGTTTTTGTCGCGATTTTGTCCATAATAATTGTGGTAAGTGATTATTGCGCCGACTCGGCACTGTTTTTCTTGCTGCCAACTCCTTGTCTGATTTTCTGCTTACTCGGTTGGTTTGTTTTCACAGGTTTATTATCGACAGTTACTTTTGTCCGTTCGATTTTGAAAAGTCTACCATCCATTCAATACCGAATTTGTCTCTAAACATCCCAAAATATGAACCCCAGGGACTATCGCCAATAGGCATTTCAATAGTTCCTCCTTCTGAAAGTCCGCTAAATAACTTGTCGGCTTCTTCACGACTTTCTGCACTAATAGCTATTTTAGATCTGTTTTCATTTTCATTCACTTGACCCATACTTTCAGGAACATCATTGCCCATTAAAATATTTTGGCCAATAGGCAAAGCAATGTGCATTATTTTATTGGCATCATTTTCTGCTACCGGAAATTCAGGGCTTGATATATCTTTGAGACGCACAATCGTTGCGAACTCTCCGCCAAATACCGATTTGTAAAAATTGAATGCTTCTTCGGCATTCCCGTTGAAGTTAATGTGTGGATTGATAAGTGCCATAATTTTGATTTTTTAAGTTGTTATTCAATCATTTATTTTTCTTTTATCTAAAATCTTTTGGGTGAAATGTCTTTGTGCAGGCTGTTGCAATGCAATGACGCCTATAGGATGGCGGTTAGTAGACTATTGTCCTGATGGCTCATAATAAAGTGTGATAGCACCAGAGCTGAAGGTTTTGGTCTTTATAAGTTTAAGAATGGTCCTGTCGTTTATATTTTCGAACAATGGTAAACCGTTTCCGGCAACAACAGGGTGAACACAAAGCTGGTATTCATCAATCAAATTAAGTTTCATTAGCTGTATAATTAAACTCCGACTGCCAACTAAAATATCCCTTCCTGATTGTTTCTTAAGCGCTGAAACCATTTCTTCAAGTGATTTCTCCGACAATTTAGCGCTGTTCCATTCCGTATTCTTCAGCTTATGCGAAAAGACAATTTTGGGGATTTTGTCTATCGCTATGGCAAAGTCGTCCATTGATTTTTCACCTGAAGGATTTCCCACCATAGTTTGCCAATATTGCATAAGTTCATATGTTATTCTGCCAAATAGAATCGCATCTGCATCACTTAATAGTTCAGTATAATGCTGATGTATTTCTTCATCCGGGATTATTACTGTATGGTCGCAAAACCCATCAAGTGTCATATTGATTCCTGCAATTATTTTTCTCATAGTTAGTCATGAGTCTTTTATTTTAGTTCGTAATGAAGACAAACAACTCCCGAAGCAAAGGTTTTGCTGAATTTGAGTTTTAACCTTATTTCGCGACTGAGATTTTTGAATAATGGAATGCCATTCCCCAACAATATGGGATTGACAAAGAGCCAGTACTCGTCTATTAGATTTTCTTCCATTAAAGAGCGCGTAAGGGTTGGGCTGCCAAACATGACGATTTCTTTTCCATCTACTTCCTTCAGCTTCCTGATTTCTACTGGCAAATTCTCACTGATAATCTCCGCGTTCTTGACATCGGAACTTTTCAATGTTTTTGAAACGACAATTTTTTGAACGCTCTTGTACCAGGCTGAATGTTCAAGGTCGTGTTTGGTGGGATTTGGTTGGTCTGCCGCAGTCGGCCAGTAACTTTCCATATTCTCATAGGTTCCCCGGCCATAGATTGCAGTATCGGCTTCCTGTGCCCGTTTCCCGGCATAGTCAAAAAATTCTTCTCCAACAGTTATCCAATCTAATGTACCATTCGAGTTGGTGGTAAAACCATCCAACGACACATGCATAAATGAAACTACTTTTCTCATATCAATTATTAAATTTTAATTACCATTTGTTACAACCGGATAATTTTGCCGCCTTCTAATATTTACTGCCAACCATCCGCCCAACCAGGTACAGGGCAATGTTATCAGTATAAGTGCAAGCGGATACCAAGCGGCTGATTTGTCCCAATTAGCTACAGAGCCAAGAATTGTTACCACAAATCCGATTATTCCGAGAATGATCGCATGTCGCAACGGTCTGTCCGGAGCCAAAGCAGCAGTAATATAACCGGATGCAATTGTATAGATGCTACGATATACGAGTGCTAGTAATAACATCCACCAATCGAAGAGCCCGGATTTTGGTGGAGGAAAAACTCCGGCTTTTTCCAATACAATATCTGTAACAACCGACAAAACTGCCCCTGCGATCATTCCTCCAAGGATAGCTCCAATACTTTTTAAGGTGTTTTTCTTCATCTTTTCAATGATAGATTTATCTTATCCACTAGATCAGAACTTCGGCATGAAAGCCATTTTTGTTCAACAGATCAATGATGGTATGATGAGAAATACTTTCGGCTTCCACTCGCAAAATTTTATCACAATCTTCAAGATCAAAACTGACAGTTCCATTTGGAATATGGCAAATTATTTGATTAACAAGCCATTGGGATTGTTCTGTCTGTTCAACATCTGTTTTGAAAACTTCAACCATTTTACGAATGCTGCTACTTTTTGTTATCGTCCAGTCTTACCATGCAGCGCACATCCTTTTCGTTCAGGTACCATTCCAAACAATAACCATTCGGATCAATTCCGGGCTGTGAAATGAGCTCCTGGAAAGCTTTTCCGATGCTTTGTAAATCTTTCATAAAGTTTAACCGGTCCAAAAAGATGTAGCTACCCTTTTGTATGACAAAAGGCTCACACCCAAATCTTTCGGCATCCCCTTCGTTGATCTCCTCCATGGCAGCCTTGTAAATGATCTGGCCTTTGGGATTCGGGCGAGAAAGACCAAACTGACGCCCCCTATCAGCCCCGTTAACAGAAGCATATAATTTTTCGAACGCCTCCATGATCCCGTTGGGGAACGACTTTGCTGTTACGCAAAAGACCTTTATGTCATTTTCTAAGATGAAAGTTTCCATCAAACGATTATTTATTGCGTTTTAGTTCATAGTTAAGGACTACAATTCCACAGGCAAAAGGAATGGCTTTGATAAGGATTAGCTCTTGCTTGCTGTCAAGTTCTTTGAATATCGGCATCCCATTTCCAATCGCGACAGGATTTACGAACATTTGAAACTCATCGACGAGACCCTCTTTGATCAATGATGAGACAAAGGTTCCTCCACCATAGGCAATGATATTTTTGCCGTTTTGGTTTTTCAGCCTATTAATTTCTGTCGCGAGTTCTCCTTTGGCGAGCCTGGCATTTTTCCATTCACTTTCATTTAGTTTTCTGGAAAAAACGACCCTGGGAGTGTCATTCATCTTCTTACCAAAAAGATATTGAAGATCATTTGGGTTAGAGGCCACTTTTTCCCAATATGGAATAAATCCCTCGGCAAGTTTTCGTCCCAATAGGATACAGTCGATAGAATCGGTTAATTTGGAGACATATTTTTTGCCTTCCTCATCCCAGTCCCAGACCATAAAATCCATCTCTCCGTTTGGCCCTGCAGTAAACCCATCAACGGTTATTTGCACTTGAAGTATTAGCTTTCTCATATCCAATTGCTTTTAACCCATGAGCGGCTGAATAATGCTAACTCTGTTATTTTCAGTGTCTGTAAATGAGACGAATAATCCAACGCCGGGAATCTCAACCGGATCGCCAATTACATTACCGCCTGCGTTTGCAACATCTTTCATGGATGCTTTAATATCTTCTACTGCGATGACTATGGACGGGTGCGGGGCCGAACCCTCCCTTTTCGGATAAAAACCGCCATTGATCATTCCAGCATCTTTTGGCCTGCCATTCTCGTCAATATCTGAGGTTGTGACAAGCACATAGTCCCCCATTTCAGGACCAAGCATTTGCGCTTTCCATCCAAAGACTTTTGTGTAGAAATCTGCCATTCGTGTTCTGTCTTCTGCCTGCATTTCAAAATGCACGACCGGATTCATCTTTTTCATGATCATTTCCTCCTTTAAATATGATTAATAATTACTGAGTTCCAATATCCTGCAAGTTAAGGTTCCTTTTTGACTTCACTTTAAATCGTTTTAACAATCAGGTCATTAAACCAATTACTGAAATCAAAATTCGTTTAAAAAATCGAGTTGGAAAGTGACAAAAAAGTCAAATTTAGGGGTATTCAAGACAAAAACATTTATTTTTGTCAAAAAGCCGAAAAATGAAAAACTTAGGATTGATTGTGCCTTCGGACTATAAGTTATTAAGCATTGCCGCAATTCTGGATGTATTTGAGACGGTAAACCGGGAACATAAAGAGAATAAGCTCGAAAATCCTTTTATGGTCCATATTGTCCGAACTCCGGAACAAATTAAGAAAGATGGCTGCTCATTTCATGGGTATCATGTAAAATCGCTGAGATCAGGGGTTAAGTTAGACATTGTATTGATACCCTCTTTTACAACGGATAACATGACAGATACGCTTGCAAGGAACCAGATGTTCATTCCCTGGATCCGGCGCCAATATGCAAATGGCGCAGAGATAGCCAGTTTTTGTACGGGGGCTTTCCTGTTTGGGGCATCAGGATTGCTAAATGGGAAGATGGCTACCACGCACATCGATGCCTGCAACAAGTTTGCTGCTACGTTTCCTTCAGTTATTCTAAAACCAGAACATGTTATTACAATCGACGGTAGGCTCTATACAAGCGGTGGTTCAACCTCAACCTTCCATCTTTTGTTGCGCCTGGTGCAACAAAATTGTGGCAATGAGATGGCAATCAGGATTGCCAAAATATTTGCCATTGACATGGACCGTTACCAGCAAAGCTATTTTGGCACTTTTATGCCAAGCCACAGCCATAAAGATGATTTGGTCAAGAAAGTGCAGAACAACATTGAGACAAAGTTCCATGAAATAGAAACGATAGAGGAGGTGATCAGGAATATACCTTCCAGCAGAAGGAACTTTGTGCGCAGGTTCAAACAGGCCACAGGAATGCCCCCTATTGAGTATTTGCAATATGTGCGCATTGAATCAGCGAAGAAACAACTTGAACAGACCAACCAAAATATCAACGAGATCATTGAGCACACCGGCTATTCTGACCCTAAATCGTTTCGAAGGGTCTTTAACAAAATTGTTGGAATGACTCCGTTGGAGTACAGGGAAAAATTCAAGGTATTATAACTACCAGATGAAAAGGAGCGTAGATAATGATGTTTGGAGAGATAAGAGATCCCAACTTATAAAACGCAATTAATTTGAACATTCATCTATTCAGAATCGCTTCAATCGAACTTAATTCATCTATTGTAAAGTAAAGATTTTTTTGCGCCTGCAGATTGTCACTGAGCTGTTTCACTGAGCTGGCTCCAATCAGCACCGAGGTTACCCGTTCATCTTTTAGCAGCCATGCGATGGCCATCTGGGCCAGTGTTTGGCCGCGTTGTTGGGCAATTTTGTTCAGCGCTTTCACCTTTTCGAGGGCCGGCGCTACCTGCTCTGGCTTCAGAAAACCCCAGGATTTTGAGGCCCTGGACCCTTCCGGAATATTGTTCAGGTAACGGTCGGTTAGCAATCCCTGGGCAAGCGGAGAGAATGCGATCACACCAATACCCTCTTTCTCAACGGTAACGAGTAGCTCTTGTTCGACCCAACGTTCGAACATCGAATATTTGGGCTGGTGAATCAGGCAAGGAGTTCCCAAACGGCGCAAGATCCCGGCGGCTTCCCGGGTCTGCCCGGCAGTATAATTTGAGATCCCTGCATAGAGCGCCTTCCCCGAACGGACGGCCTGATCGAGGGCCATCATGGTCTCTTCGAGTGGAGTATCTGGATCGGGACGGTGTGAGTAGAAGATATCAACATAGTCGAGCTGCATCCGTTTCAGGCTTTGATCGAGGCTGGAAAGCAGGTACTTTCTCGATCCCCACTCCCCGTAGGGACCGGGCCACATCAGGTAGCCTGCCTTGGTGGAGATAATGAGTTCATCCCGGTAGGGTTTGAAATCTTTTTGGAAGATGCTGCCAAAATTCTCTTCGGCCGATCCGGGAGGCGGACCGTAATTGTTGGCCAGGTCGAAATGGGTAATACCGTTGTCAAAGGCATACCGAAGCATGTTTCTGCCGTTTTCATAAGTGTCGACACCACCAAAATTGTGCCACAAACCAAGCGACAGAACAGGAAGTTGCAATCCGCTGCGACCACAACGACGGTACTTGCATTGGTTGTTGTAACGATCGGAAGAGGCAAGATATTCCATGTTATTTATTTGAGGTGAAGATACAAAGTTAGAAAATTTAGGCTATTGAAGATTGTCCGTCAGCCTATTTCTTAGGTTGGTATTATTTATATATTTGTTTAGTTTATTACACTAACGTCCAAACTACCTATTAAAATAACGATATAACGACCAAACTAAATTGATAAACTTAAATTTTTAAATCAATGGAACAGAAGTCGAACAGCAATCTCCGTCTGGGCATGACCTTCATGGCCTCGATCTTTTTTATTTTTGGTTTTATTACCAATTTCAACATTGCCATGAAAGATCAGGTGCAGTTGGCCTTCGATCTTAAAAAACTCTATCCCGGATGGGAAAATTTTCTCTCACAGTTGGTCAATGGGGTCTTCTTTTTTGCCTATGCCTGTTTCAGTTTCCTTTGTGGAAGCATCATCAAAAAAATTGGTTACAAAAGTGGTGTGATTGCCGGTCTTGTTTTGGTTGCCGTTGGAAGTTATATGTTTTTTCCTGCCATTGCAGCGCTATCCTATCCATTGTTCCTCATTGCAGTTTTTGTGATGGCTACCGGTGTTGTTTTCCTTCAAACCGCTGCCAATCCTTATGTAGTAGCGCTCGGTCCACAGGATTCGGCCCCTGCCCGCCTCAACCTCACCCAGGCGCTCAATGGCGTTGCCACAACCATCGCACCATTCCTGGCCGGTATTCTGGTCCTTGCCCCTGCTGTATTGGCGCTCAATGGAGGGGCAACTGCAGTAGAGGCAGCTAAATTCGTACAAATGCCTTTCATTGTTATCGGGACAATCGTCATTTTGATCGCGCTCGGTATAACCTTTATTAAATTGCCAAATATCACTGGAGATACGACAATTCCTTCAAAATCCGTACTGAGAAAACCCCAGGTTTGGCTTGGGGCTTTGGGTATTTTCTGTTATGTTGGCGCTGAAGTCGGGACCGCAGGGCAAATTGCACCTTATTTGAAAGACGGTGGTTATGCGGTTGATGTAGCTGTGAAACTATCTGCGATATACTGGGGTGGAGGCATGGTTGGCCGTTTCTTTGGATCTATTTTGCTCAGCACGCTGACTCTCGCAAAAAAATATCAGTATTCGCTGTTCGTAATGATTTTCGCCTTCATCGTTGGTTGGTTCATCACTTCAGCAACCGTTACCAACGGCCAGTTTGTTTTCGATTCCCAGCCTTTGAACGGGCTAATCTTCCTGGTTATCGCGGTAGCCAATTTCTTCCTGATGTTGCTTGGAAAAGGGAAAGCCAATGTGTCACTGGGCATTTTTGGGACCGTCAACATGCTTTTGATCCTCTCCGCATTTGTGCTTCCCCCAACCATTGGCATGTGGTGCCTGCTCTCCATCGGTTTCTTCAACTCCATCATGTTCCCGAATATTTTCTCCCTGGGGGTCAATGACCTGGATCCTTCCGAAATGCCCCTGGCATCAGGGATTATCAACACCCTGATCGTAGGAGGGGCCGTAGTTCCACTCTTGATGGGCGGTTTGACCGACTCATTCAGCGCCCGCGGCGCCCTGCTGGTTCCGGTAATATGCTATGGATACATTACTTTCTTTGCATTGAAGGGGAGTAAAATAAGATAATAAAAACACAATCACGCAATGAAAGCAAGTCGCAATTTCCGGTATATTTGCGTGACAAATAAAACCAGAAATACAAATTAAATTATCAATTTTCAAATGAGACAAGTTGCCGTTGGCATAGACATTGGTGGTACAAATACCGCAATCGGAGTGGTCGACATGGATGGAAGCGTCCTATATGAAACCCAGTTATCGACACCGCAAAAAAAAGATAATCCGGAAGCCACTTTGGATGTTTCGGATAAATTATGCACCCTCTTCATTGAACAAATCACCGCTGCTGTCCAGGAAGCCATTGCCACAGTAAAAAAGGGGATCTCTGATCTTGAGGTGAAAGGAATCGGAATGGGGGCGCCCTTTGCAAACTATTACGACGGCACCATGGGTGTTACTGCCAATCTCCCTTTCGTCACTGTGGTGCCTCTGGCCGATTTGATCCAGGCAAAAATGCCGGAGATCAAAATTGTCAAAGTAACCAACGATGCCAACGCCGCCGCTTTGGGAGAGATGATCTACGGCGGGGCCATCGGCATGCGTAACTTTGTCATGATCGCGCTTGGCACCGGATTGGGAAGTGGTATCATCGTCGACGGCGACCTGGTTTACGGGCATGATGGCCTGGCAGGCGAATTGGGACATGTTACGGTCGAGCCCGGCGGCAGACACTGCGGTTGTGGCGCGATTGGACACCTCGAGGCCTATTGTTCGGCTACCGGAATCAAACGAACGGTGTTCGATCTGCTCGCCAAATACCATCGTATTGAAAGCCCTTTGGCCAATGTATCTTACAACGACATGACCTCCAAAATGGTTTATGAGGCCGCCCTTAAAAATGATCCCCTGGCCCTCGAAGTTTTTGAATTTACAGGCGAAATATTGGGACGTAGCCTGGCTGATACGGTTCATGCCCTGAGGCCTGAAGCAATTTTTCTTTTCGGCGGGCCAACAGCAGCCGGTGAATTTCTCTTTGCCCCAACCAGGAAGAGTATGGAACACTATCTGCTACCC
>JBBIUJ010000087.1:0-14114 GCA_037440345.1 Prolixibacter sp. | reverse complement strand
CCATAATTTTGGAGGAATTGGTTTTGATATCTTCTCGCTTCGCTGACTTTTTTAACCAAATAAATTCTTCGCCGAGGAGTTTAAGTAATGCTTCCCGATCCTCCGCTTTGGCCAAAGGTGGATTGGTGGTGGTGTCTGATAAAAACAGCAGACAAATCCTCATAAAATCGGTGCAACTTTCGTGTTGGAGAATCGCTTCACCTCTCCAATCCCTCAGATTTTTATTACGGATTTCAGTTGTCCACTCCAGCATCTTCGGTATCCAGTAATCAAAAGTCAGGCTCGTTTTCTTGTAAAGCGATGGCAGTGGATGGGTCAGGACTGAGAACCCTTTGGTTTTTGATGGAATCATCTTTATGTTTGGGTAATCTTCCGGTAGCTCATCATTTTCAAAATTCACCTTGTGCGATGCATTAAAAATGGAGCAAACTTCTGCCGTTTGAAGAAATATTTTCTTCGTATCATTTTTTAGATGATCTGGCATCCCAGTGACTGTTCGCAAGGTGATATTGCTCATCCCCTTGTCCTTATCTCGTTGCGCGAAATAGACTTCCTTCAGTTTGTTGATCGTCCCTTCCGGCCAAAGTGGATCTTTTGGATCTGAGATACTTTTAAAGAAGAAATCAAATTTTTGGGCAGCCATCTCCCAGTTGGGTCTTTCGGCTACCAACTTCTCTATTTCTACTTTATTCTCCTTGATTGAATCGATCAATAGCGATGAAATTTGTTTTGACATTTTTTTGTATAACTATTTGGTATTAAACTATTTTTCTATGTGATACCTTCGTGACTTTGAGATTTAGTCGCATTTTTTTCTTGCACCAAAAGCACTAAGGTATCACAAAGTATCCTATTGACCATTAAATAAAATCCACATCCACCACCATGATCTCCGATTTGCCGGTAGTGCGCACGGGAGGTCCCCAAAGCATGATCCCGCTGCTGACGAAAAAATGGGTATGGCCGATTTTCTCATACCCCCAGCTAAGCCGGTATACGCTCTCAAGAATCAGGTTCAACGGAAACAACTGACCGTTGTGCGTATGGCCCGAAAACTGAACATCAGCCTTGGTTTTGGAGTTCTCTTCGATTTCGGTAGGCCGGTGATCGATCAGGATTACCGGCAGTGAATCGTTGATGGATCTCAACAGCTCAACTGTCGCTTTTCTCTCCCTGTAGCGGTCGTCATATCTTCCTGCCAGGTTAAACGAGTTGCCAAATTCGGCTATTGAATCGCAAAGCGATTGCATACCGGATTTGTCGAAAAAGTGTCCTTTTGCCTGCACTCCATAGGATTCATGGTTTCCAAGAATCGCAAAAACGCCATATTTGGTATGAATCCTACTTAACATTTTTGCAATCCGGTCCATCTTTCCACCATCTCCCCGCCCCTCCACAATATCACCTCCAAAAATCATCAAATCGGGCTGGATTACAGCAATATTTGAAACAAACCGCTCCACAAAGCCGATGTCGGTCTGCTGTTTCAAATGGAAATCTGACGCAAAGGCAATTTTCAGGTGGTCGATATTGGACGACTTCTTAGGGATCTCGATGTGGTAATTCGTTGTACGTATCGTGTTGAAATTGATCGCACCGGCAAATACCACAGTGGCCGAAATCAATGAAAATACCAACAAACAATAGACTTTATAACGGGTACTTTTCATTATTTCACCGGGAACAATTTTAGTCAATTTGTTGACAAGCAAGAGAAGATCATAAAGCAACACAGAAAGGAAAATGTAAAGGTAAAAGGGCAAATAATAGTTGTAGATCCAGGATAAGATGTCGAATAGAAATCCCGACTTTCCTTCCAAAATGAAACTCAAATAAGGATATAAGGCAACTATCAGCAAATAGACCAGCGCATACTGAATCCTATATCCTTTATTGATAAAAAGTTGGCCGATCCGAAGGAACAAATAGACATTTGGAACAATGAAAGTCAGGGTGGCTATGGTATGAAAATTCATGTCTTTTATCATGTTTGGGACTTAAAGATACTGGAAAATATTACATAATTTTGTCTTCCCAAAATTTAAAACACAAAAAATAGATGCTTAAAAAATTACTCTTCGCTACCTGTATCCTTGTCTTTCCCTTCTCTTTTCTTTCGGCAAAAGTGAATGCCGTTCCGACTAAAAAATTCAAACAAACCGACATCGGTAATCCAGCAATCGCAGGTTCTTCAACGATTCAGGAAAATGCACTCAAAATAATTGCCGGAGGGGCAGATGTATGGGGCATTAAAGACGAATTTCACTTTTCATACATTGAATCAAAGGGCGATTTTGACATGTCGGCCCGAATCGAAAGCCTTTCAGCGCCTCACTTGTACACCAAAGCTGGTTTAATGGCACGCGAAGAGCTCACCAACAACTGCCGTCACATTTTTTTTCAGGTTTTTCCCAACAACAAACCCCGCAACAAAAACAATGGCGGATATGAATTTCAGTACAGGCAGGTAAAAGCAGGAGAGATGAAAGCCATTTATCCGGCCACGGCCATAGGTATACCCAAGTTCCCTGTGAACTTTCCGAATACCTGGATCCGCCTGAAACGGGTTGGCAATGAATTTACCGGGCTTTACAGTTCAGATGGAAAAACATGGATAGTTTACACCTCCTATACCCTCGAACTGCCTAAAAAAATCTACCTAGGCCTGGCAGTTACTTCACACAATACCAAAGAAGCTGCAACTGCATTGTTCAGCGATGTTTCATTCAATGATTGATAAAAGGAAATAAAGCCTTTTCTGAATCAGCTTTTACCTAATAATTTTGCCACCAAGGCACTAAGACACTAAGGTCTACAATGGATTAACTTTTCTTTGTGAACCTTAGCGTCTTAGTACCTTAGTGGCTTTGTTCTTATAGGTTACCTCTTGTGAGAGCAGAGAAATTAAAAATATTAACCCATTGATTACGGACTAATTAATTTAAACGCTATTTTTAGGCCTTTTATTGAGGGATTCAACATACTACTACGACTAATAAACAGTAACGCTTTGATGGGGTGCCCCGCAAGAACGTACCAAACTGTTTGATAATAGAAATGAATGAGTTGTCGGACGACTTCACAGTTTCTTTCCCCTTTTGCATTCCTCATTAAAACACAAAAAATATACATTTTATTGATTTTTCAGCATGAAGTGGAGCAATGCGTTTACAGTACCCAGATCAAAATTCCTATTTGCCGGAATTGGGATTTTCATTTGTGCCCTCTTTTTATTTTCACTGAACACGGTTTCTGAATATACTTCTAGCGATAAGTACTGTGTCTCTTGCCATATTCATCCGGTGCAGGACCAAAACTGGCGACTCTCCGAACACTACAACAACAAATCGGGCTTCGTTACGCATTGTGTTGATTGCCACCTGCCTCCCAAGGGTCATGGATACCTTCCGGCCAAAGCCTTCCACGGAATGAAGGATATTTATGGCAAACTTTTCAAGGACAGCGCCTCATTTGACTGGGAAACAAGAAAATCCCTGGAATATGCAAAAAAGTATGTTTATGAGGAGTCCTGCATCAAGTGCCACCAGAATCTATTTCCCGCTACATTATCCGTGAACGGTAGCAATGCCCATCTACAATATGTCAACGCTCCGAAGGATCAAAAATCCAATTGCATTAACTGTCACCTCAATGTTGGCCATTTCGACAAGAACAACATCCATGCCCACAATGCCAACTTTGGAGTTACAGAAACAGTCGCCAAAGAGGTTTTCACCCTCCCTGCCGAGGTAAAGAAATTTGAGAATTTTGCCGAAAAAGTACCTGGAACGACCCTTACTTTCGACATGATAGCCATCCCGGAAGGCACTTTCGAGATGGGAAGCCCCGAAAAAGAGGAACTCCGAAAACCAGATGAAGGTCCGGTCAGAAAGGTACACCTTTCCAAATTCTGGATGGGCAAAGCCGAAGTAAGCTGGGACGAATATCTCGAATTTTTCAAGGCCACCGCTTCCCAGGGAAGAAAAGAGGCAGTGGTGAACCAACCTGTCACCGATGCCATCACCGGTCCGACACCGCCATGGGGAGCCCCCGACCAGGGTTGGGGAAAAGGGAGCCGCCCGGCCATCACCATGTCGTGGAAGGCTGCCAACACCTATTGTTTATGGCTATCCAAAAAGACCGGCAAAAAGTACAGGCTTCCCACCGAGGCTGAATGGGAGTATGCCTGCAGGGGTGGTTCCAAAGATCCCTATTTCTTTGCAGGAAGCCCTAAGAAATTCAGTTCAACCGGTGTGTTGAACAAACTTTTTGGACCCGACACTACGATGATCAATTCTTATGTGGTCTACAAAGTAAACAGTCAGTCAAAAACCAAAGAACCAGCATCGGTTAAAGCAAATCCGTTCGGTTTGAAAAATATGCTGGGGAACGTCGCAGAGTTCTGCTCCGACTACTATGCCCCCAATAGTTACAAAGTCATTCCGGGCGATATTCTCAACAATCCAATAGGGCCAGACAACGGTCAGGAGCATGTGATCCGTGGCGGTTCCTTCAAAAGCGATGCCAAAGATGTTCGTAGCGCCGCGAGGGATTTCACCAAAACGAAGGCCTGGCTGATGACCGATCCCCAGATGCCGAAGAGTGTCTGGTGGTACTCGGATAGTAATGATGTAGGATTCAGAATTGTATGTGAAGCAGACTCAACAGTAGTTGGTCAGTAAAGATTTTTTACCATGGAAAACAAGAAAAATATCAACAGAAGAAAATTTTTGGGCGCAGGTGTTCTGGCCGGAATCTCAGTGGTTGGCGCCAATGCCCTGCTTGCCTCCTGTAAGAAAGAGGCAACCAATGCCTCCCTCGGTCTTCCCCCAATTTTGAAAGGGGCCCCAAAAGGAAGGAAACTCCGTGCAGGCCTGGTTGGTGCCGGTAACCGTGGCACAGGCGCCGCCATTAACTTTATCAGCGCCGGCCCGGACTTGGAAATCATTGCTGTGTGCGACGTTTTTCAGGACAAGATCGATGCCTTTCGCGAAAGGTTCAAATCCTTCAACCTTGAGATTCCGGAGAAGAATTGCTTTACCGGATTCGATGGATACAAGAAACTGATAGCCCTTGAAGAACTTGATGTAGTGCTTCTGGCGACTCCACCCCGCTTCAGACCGGAACATTTTCTGGAGGCCGTCCTCAACAAGAAACATGTCTTTATGGAAAAACCGGTTGCCGTCGATCCCGTCGGAATTCGTTCCCTTATCGCTACCGGGAAGAAAGCCGAGGCGCTGGGGCTCTGCGTTGTCACCGGTACACAACGCCGTCACCAGGAAGATTACATCGAAACTTACAAACGGGTACAGGCGGGGGCCATCGGACGGCTTACCTCCGCCAGGGCCTTCTGGAACCAGGACCATGTCTGGTTCCGTACCCGGGAAGAGGGCTGGGACGACATGACCTATATGGTACGCAACTGGAACAACTTCTGCTGGCTCTGCGGCGACCACATCCTCGATACCCACATCCACAACATCGATGTCATCAACTGGTTCATGGGAAAGACCCCCATCAGCGCCATCGGTAATGGAGGCCGACACCGCCGCGTTACCGGCGACCAGTACGACTTCTTCAACATCGATTTTGATTACGGCAACGGCGTAAACTCCCACAGCTACTGCCGCGAAATCGACAGCTGCACCAACCGCACCGGGGAGATGGTGATGGGCACTGAGGGATATACCAACTGCGTCAACACCATCTGGGACCTCAACGGAAAAATCAAATGGCAGTTCGAATACGAAAAAGACGCGAACGGCAACGCGATGAACCAGCTTAAAATACCCGCCTACGTGCAGGAGCACATGCACCTGGTACATGCCATTCGCAAAGGCGAATATGTAAACCAGGCCGAACAGACCGCCCTCTCCACCCTGACCGCCATCATGGGTCGCACGGCAGCCTATACCGGACAGCTGGTTACCTGGGAGGAGATGATGAAATCTGACATGCAGCTCGGACCAAAAGAGATGGTCTTTGGGCCTGTAGATATGAAATTTGAGGTGCCGGTACCGGGTACACCACCAAATGTCTGAAGTGTCTGAATCAGAATTTTCAGAATTAAAGAATGAACAGAATGGGATAGGAAGTAATTCGAAAAACATTTCCCTTCGACAGGCTCAGGGACCGGAAGCCCTTCAAACATTTCAAACAACATAAACTTTTCAAACAATTCAAACCCTTCAAACTAATATTTATGAATAACTCGAACAGAAGATCTTTTTTGAAGAATTCGGCTGTTGCATCGGTGGGAGCCTTGGTTCTTCCGCAGATCATCCCCTCCACCGCGATGGGGATGGGTGGCAAACTGGCGCCCAGCAACCGGCTCGTCATGGGTGCCATTGGTACCGGCTCTCAAGGCAAAAGCAACATGCGCGACTTCCTTGAACTCAACAAAGAGGTTCAATTTGTGGCCGTTTGCGATGTAGATACCAACAACCTGCAAAAGGCAAAAGTCCTTGCCGATGCTGCCTATGCCAACAACGATTGCCGCACCTACGGCGATTACCGCGAATTTCTGGAGAAGGAGAAGCTTGACGCTGTCTGCATCGCCCTGCCCGACCATTGGCACGGCATCATCTACACTGCCGCCGTCGAAAAGAAATTGCATGTGTATGGTGAGAAGCCCATCTGCCGCACCATCCGTGATGGCCAAACGATCGTGAAGGCAGTTCAAAAAAATAAAATCACCTGGCAAACGGGAAGCTGGCAAAGGTCCAGGCCCAATTTTCACCGGGGCGCAGAACTGGCCATCAATGGCCGGCTTGGAAAAATCCATCACATCGAAGTAGGCCTCCCGAACGGCAACAGGGGGATTGGCACGCCACCGGTTCAGGATGTTCCCAAAGAGCTGAACTGGGACATGTGGCTCGGGCCTGCTCCCAAGGTTGCCTACCGTGGAGTAAGCCACTGGAACTGGCGCTGGATCCTCGAATATTCAGGCGGTCAGTTAACCGACTGGGCCGGTCACCACATCGACATCGCCAATTGGGGCGCCGGATTGGAACATACCGGACCGGTGGAGATTGTTGGCGAGGGCGTCTACCCAAGAGAAGGAATTTACAACGTTCCGGTCGAGTACGACTTCAATTGCAAATATGCCAACGGCATCGAGATGAGGGTCTGCAATGAAGCCCGCCTCGAAAAAGGTTCAGGCACTACCTGGTACGGCGACAAAGGTTGGATCCATGTCAATCGGGGAGATACCCTCTTTGCATCCGATCCCAAAATCCTGGAAGAGGTGATTGGCGAGAACGAAATACACCTGATCAAAAGCGACAACCACTGGCAAAATTTTGTCGACTGTGTTCGTTCAGGTGAGAAAACCATCGCCCCAATCGAGGTGGCATACAGGGCAATTTCTGTCGCTCTGCTTGGAGAAATCGCCATGCAAACCGGTCAGAAGATTCAATGGGATCCTGATAAGGAAGAGATCATCAGTAACCCTATGGCTGCCCGCCTGCTCGACAGGCCCTATCGTGCTCCCTGGCAACTTCCAACAATTTAAGTCATGGAAATATTACACAGAGCTTCACGGAGGAATCACAGAGGACCACAGAGTTTAAAAACCATTTTTCTCTGTGCAACTCTGTGACTTCTCTGTGGATCTCTGTGTAAGAACTATTTAAAACACAAATCAAGTTAATATACAAAATGAAAAAAAGATATTCGCTTCTCCTGCTGCTTGCAGGATTTTTCTTCCTCCAGTCGTGCCAGGAGAACAGGGCCTATAGGGCGCTGATCGTTACCGGACAGAGTAACCACAACTGGCAGGCCTCCGCCCCTATTCTAAAAACCATATTGGATCAGACCAAACTCTTTTCCACCGACATTGCCCAGACCCCGAAAGAGAAGGGTGACATGAGCAATTTTCATCCCAATTTCAGCAAGTACTCCATCGTGGTGATGGATTACAACGGTGACTCCTGGCCGGAAGCTACCAAAACCGCCTTCCTGGAGTACGTGAAGAACGGTGGTGGCGTCGTAATCTACCACGAGGCCGATAACTCCTTCCCCGACTGGAAAGAGTACAACGAAATCATCGGGCTCGGTGGCTGGAACAAACGCAGCGAGAAAGACGGTCCTTATGTCTATTACCGCAAGAATCAATTGGTGATCGATACAGCAAAAGGCGGTGCAGGCTCTCACGGTCCGCAGCACGAATACCTGGTTAGGGCCAGAAAAGCAGACCATCCCATCCTGAAGGGACTTCCGGTAGCATGGATGCATGGAAAAGATGAATTGTACAGCACCCTTCGCGGTCCTGCCAAAAACATGGAAATCCTTGCCACTGCCTACGCGGATACCGCCAAAAGAGGGACAGGGCGCGATGAGCCGATGTTGATGACCATCACTTATGGCAAAGGACGGATTTTCCACACTGCGATGGGACATGTTGGCAAGGACGCTACCCATCCTGCCACCGAATGTGTCGGATTTATTGTGACACTCCAACGCGGCGCCGAATGGGCTGCATGCGGAAATGTGACACAGGCAATCCCAATCGATTTCCCCAATGTGGCAGGTTCAGTCTCCAGACCGGAGTATAAGGAGGTAACCCTATCGGAGGATCTGGATAAAATCTCTACCTACACCATCGACAAAAGCACCAAATACCTGACCGACCTGCAGGCCAGAATCCGCAAGGTAAGCGCCGATCCTGCCGCCTTGCTTGATCTGGAAAAACAGATGGTCAGCATCCTGAAGGAGAAAGGGGCAACTGTTGAAGGGAAAAAACTGATCCTGAAAGAACTGGCCTGGATGGGCTCAGACTATTGTATCCCGGCCGTTCAGGAACTTCTCAAAAACGAGGAATTGAAAGAGGCGGCATCCTTTACATTGGAGCGAATGAAAGGGCCGCGCAAAATTTGAGCTATAAACAATTATTACACAGAGTTTCACAGAGAAGCACAGAGTTTCACAGAGGAAAATAATGGGCTAATCGAGGCATTTGGGCTTTGCGTTACTTTGCGGTTTTTCTTGGCGGCCTTTGCGTGAAATAATAGAGTTACATAAGAGGTTAAGTATTTTCGAGAGGATTGTTTTCACCAAGGTTTCTATCGAAAATATGGTAGAACAAATCTCCAATTCCTCTCTTATATTTCTAAATTTGTTTCTCTGTGTAACTCTGTGCTTCTCTGTGCAACTCTGTGTAATTTTTAACAAACACGAATCAAGATGTTTAGCCTCATCATCCCAGTCTTCAACGAAGCGCCCCTGATCGACGATCTGGTTGCACGGGTCGTTGCCGCCGTAAAAACTTTTGCCGGCGACTACGAACTGCTCTTTGTCGACGATGGGAGCACAGACACGACCGTGGAACAGCTTTTGAAACACCGCCTGCAGAACAAAAAAATCAAAATCATCTCCCTCTCTAAAAATTTCGGTCACCAGGCAGCCTTCACTGCCGGACTTGAACACGCAACCGGAGATATCGTAGCCATGATGGATGGCGACCTGCAGGACCCGCCTGAGCTTCTGGCAGAGATGTATACCAAAATTACAAAGGATGGATACGACATCGTCAGCGGGAAAAGGACCGGACGAAAAGGAAAAAACCACCGAACTTTTTATACTTTCCTCTTCCATTTGCTTTTCAAAAATATCGCCGGACTCGAAAACATGGAGAATGCGGGCAACTTTTCGATGATGACGCGTGAGGCGCTTCAGGCCCTGCTCTCCCTGAAAGAGAAGGTAAGGTACATGCCCGGACTCCGCTCATTCATCGGTTTCAACCAGGGAACTGTCGATTACATCCGTGATGACAGGGCGCATGGCGAACCCAAGATGAGCCTATCCAAACTATTTGCCCTAGCCACCGATGCCATCTTCTCATTTTCCAGGTTTCCCATCCGGTTGTGTCTCTGGCTCGGCTCGGTTGGCACCATCGTCTTTCTGTTGGCAGGAATTTATGTACTGGTAGAAAAGATCCTGGGCCTGGCTGTCCTCGGATGGTCATCCACGTTGTTGAGCATCTATTTCCTGGGCTCCATACAGCTCATCTTTCTCGGCATCGTGGGCGAATATGTCTTTCGCATTTACAAGGAATCCCAAAACCGGCCAATCTACTTCATCCGCAAAATCCATGAAGAGGAGCCGAAGGTTTAACCACAAAGGTCACGACGTAAAAAACACATAGGCCGCGAAGTAAAAAAATCAAGAATATAATTTTGTGTCCTTCGTGCATCCTTCGGGTCCTTTGTGGTTAAATGATAGGTGCTAAATCCACGAAATTCAATACATTTGGATATATAAAATCACCGGATGCCACCACCCATCAACCACATCATCTACCGCCCCAATACCGGCAAAGACAAAATTGCCAGAGGGATTTTCGACATCTGCGCCGGGTTGCTGCTGGTTTTTATCCTGATGGGCAGCAAAGAGGCAGGCATCTCGGGCGATGAGGAGGTTCACTTCCGGCAATCCGAAAAAGTCTACAACTATTTCGCTACCGGCGGCACCGACCAAAGTGCCCTCGATACGCCAACTTCCCACCTCAAATACTACGGTCAATCTTTCGACAACCTCACCACCATCCTGATCCGCTGGTTCGACATCGACGACATTTACACCTTCCGGCACCAGATGAACGGCCTGGCCGCCTGGCTCTGTATCGTTCTGGCGGGATTTCTGGCGGTTTGGCTTTCCGGGTACGGCGCCGGAATCCTCACGCTCTTCCTCTTCGCCCTCTCTCCAACTTTTCTGGGACACGCGCAGAACAACCTCAAAGACATCCCCTTTGCACTTGCCTACCTCGCAGGTACCCTCTTCCTTTTACGATGGCTCTTCGCGGAAAAGAGGAACTGGAAAAACGCCATTCCCCTCATTTTATCTATTGCTTTCTGCATCAGCATTCGTCCCGGCGGATTGCTGCTTATCTGCTACCTGCTGCTTTTCACAATAATTCTTGAGTTCAAAACCTACCGGGAAACTGCCAAAATAAACATTGGTACGCTCAAAAATAAACTATCGTGGATCGCCGCTATCCTCCTTATCTCCTACCTGCTGGGGATCCTGCTCTGGCCCTACGTTTTGCTCAATCCAATCACCGGTTTCTGGAAATCGTACAATGTCATGACGCAATTCCCCACCACCATTCGCCAGATTTTCGAGGGACGGCTCGAGTGGTCCGACTGGATGCCATGGTACTACCTTCCCAAATTGATGCTGATCACCATACCACTTTTGCTCTGGGCCGGAATCCTTGCCTTTTTTACCGTACCCGGGAAAGTGCTGAAGCAAAACTGGCTCAAATATGGCTTCCTGATCTTCACCATCCTCTTCCCGATCCTCTTTGTTATTTATGAAAGATCCAATCTTTACGGCTCCTGGCGACACTTCCTGTTTGTCTATCCCGGCATGGTTGTATTGGCAGCAATCGGACTCTGGCGCCTGCTCAACTATTTCAAATCGAAACTGGTTCGCGGATTGGTCATCACGGTAGTTTTGTTGCTGGCCATTCATCCCCTCAGCTTCCTGGTAAGGAACCACCCCTATTATTACCTCTATTACAATCAGTTAACCGGTGGATTGAAAGGCGCCTACGGAAAATACGAAACCGATTATTACTACCATTCCATCCGCGCAGGGTCTGAATGGCTGATCAAATACCTGAATACCAACCATCCCGGCGATAGCCTGAAAGTGGCCACCAACTTCCCGGCCGACTGGTTTTTCCGAAATGAGAAAAAGCTGGATGTCAAATATTACCCCTGGAACGAACGAAGTCAGCACGACTGGGATTATTACATTGTCGCCAACAGCTACATCTCCCCGGTCATGCTGAAAAACAAAATGTGGCCTCCGAAAAATTCCATCAAAATCGTCTATGCCGATGACATCCCGATTTGTGCGGTGGTCAGGCGGGAAAGTAAGGAGGATTTTCTGGGTTTCAGGGCCTTTCAACAGCAGCATCCCGATGAATCTGTCAAATATTTTGAAGAAGCCGTGAAAAAAGATTGTCAGGATGAACTAATCTTTTTTAATTTTGCGACGGTCTGCTACGGCATGGGCGACAAAGAGAAAGCGATGTCGCTCCTGCAAAAAGGGTTGGAGATCAATCCGGAAAGTGAGCAGATCCTGATGTTTCAGGCGAATATTTATGCCGAAAACGGGGAGAAGGAGAAGGCGGCTACCTTGTACAAACAGGTGATCGGCCTCAACCGGAAATATTTCGATGCCTATACGCCACTGGCAAAAATCCTTGTTGAAAGGAGGGAGTTGAAAGAGGCGCGTGCACTGCTGAAATCCTGTCTGACGATGAATCCCGGATTCAAGGCTGCCTACGCCGCATTGGCCGACAGTTACCGGGTTAGTGATCCTGAAGTGGCGAAGAAGTACGATGAATTGGCCGGGGAATGACGGAGGGACTGGGACGAAGGGGACGACTGGGACGAAAGGACAGGGAGAAAGAAACGGGGAAAATGAGAAGGTGAGAAAATGTGAAGGATACATTTTCTTCAATAATGGATTTTTCGACCATTATGATAGCATTGCAGGAATCCAGCCGCATAGCGGCGGCGCATATGGTAGCCCCGGGTGGAGCGGAGCGGAACCTGGGGTTGCGAGTGCAGGGAGTTCACCGTCCGCGAAAGCATTTTGAAAAGAGAATAAATGATTATTTCGGACGGAAAGAACGAATGACGGAAGAAGGATGAGGAGAAAGAGCGAACGGAAAACTTTGTATTTCACCAATTCTGGGGTTTTACCACGAAGTGGTTAAATGTCAATAGCCCCGGGTGGAGCAGAGCGGAACCCGGGGTTGCGAGTGCAGGGAGTTCACCGTCCGCGAAAGCATTTTGAAAAGAGAATAAATGATTATTTCGGACGGAAGGAAAAAATATTGAAAATTGAGAGATCGATTAGATATAAACAAACATAAAATTACCAAAATGAAAAAATCCATCATCCGTTTGGCATTGGCATTTGTCCTGATGCTGAACATCGCAGGAGTCGCATTGGCCCAGCAAGCCAAAGCACAAAAAGACACCATCAACGCCGACAAAGCCGCCAAACCCGTCTTCTATGACGCCGCAGAGGAGAAGACTGAAAGCGGTTCGAGTACCGCCATTTATGTTGCTCTTGGAGTGGTTCTGGGTGCCGGGGTCATCTTTATGCTACGGAAGAAAAAGAAATAAAAAACTCGGTTATTCACCACGAAGGTCTCTAAGTACGCACAAAGGACACTATCTTTTACGTTGTGTCCTTTGTGTTTTCCTTTGTGACCTTCGTGGTAAAATATTTTAATCCAAATAGAGGCTCCTATTACTCTTCGGCACCGCCTCCCCAATCACCGCCGACTCTGGCAAGCCCGCGTTTTTTAATGCCACGAGCACTTCATCCGCAATTTTTGCCGGTACTGCCATCAGCAATCCCCCGGAGGTTTGGGCATCACAGCAAAGCATCTTTCTTTCATATTCGAGGGAGGTTCCGAAGACCGTGCTCCCCTTCACAAATTCCAGATTCCTGAATGCCGCTCCCGGGATGCACCCCTCTTCCAGCAAGGACAATGCCTCGGGATAATGTGGCAATAATTTCGAATCGATCCTGATCGTTACATTGCTGGCCTCGGCCATCCGCATTGCATGGCCCAATAGCCCAAATCCGGTGATGTCGGTAGCCCCTTTCAAATTGTAGGCCTGCATCACATCAGCGCCGCTTTTGTTCAGCAATTTCATATAGTCCAGTGCCTTTTGCACGGTTGCTTCATCCGTCATACCGTTTCGCTGTCCGGCAAGGATCACCCCTGATCCCAGCGGTTTGGTCAGTATCAGCAAATCCCCCGCCCTGACACCCGAGTTGGTAATCAGCCTACCGGGAGGTACGGTTCCCACCACTGCCAATCCGAACTTGGGCGGATAATCTTCGATGGTATGGCCCCCGAGAACAAGTGCCCCTGCCTCGGCTACCTTGTCGTGACCACCCCGCATGATCTCCCCAAAAACTTCGAGCGGCATCTTGGCTGCAGAGAACATCATCAGGTTCAAGACCAGAAGAGGTGTTCCCCCCATGGCATAGACATCGCTCAACGCATTGGCCGCAGCGATCTGCCCAAATTCGTACCCATCGCTGCAAACAGGGGGAAAAAAGTCGGTGGTATAGATCAG
>JBBIUJ010000086.1:0-14412 GCA_037440345.1 Prolixibacter sp. | reverse complement strand
GGTTTTTGTCTTCGTCGGACTGGCAGAAGACAAGCTGAAAGGGAAATTGGGTGGTTTAATCGGAACAGCCGGACTTGGAATAGGAGCATTCCTCTCCTACTACACTGCTTTCAAATATTTTATCACAGACCATGTGGCGGGAACGGGATATACCTCCCTCAAGGCATTTGAGATTACCTGGTTGCACCTGACCGATAAGCTGGTCATCAACCTGGGCATCCTGATCGACCCGATTTCCGTGATGATGCTGGTTGTTATCACCACGGTATCCTTCATGGTTCACATATACAGTTTGGGATATATGGAGGGGGAGCGCGGTTTTGCACGTTTCTATGCCTTCCTTTCTCTGTTTAGTTTTTCCATGCTTGGATTGGTTTTGGCAACCAACCTGTTTCAAATGTATATTTTCTGGGAGTTGGTGGGGGTCTCCTCCTTCCTGCTGATCGGATATTATTACGAAAAACCAAGCGCATTCTCCGCAGCAAAAAAAGCATTTATCGTTACCCGGTTTGCCGATCTCGGCTTCCTGATCGGTATCCTGATATTGTCTTTCAATACCGGAACTTTCGATTTCCAAACACTCACGGATCCTCACGGTTTGGCCATCGCGTCCAAAGGTGGCGCTGCCTTCATGGGACTTTCGGTCATTACCTGGGCCCTGATCTTCATCTTTATGGGAGGCGCCGGTAAATCGGCCATGTTCCCGCTGCACATCTGGTTACCGGATGCGATGGAAGGTCCAACGCCAGTTTCGGCCTTGATCCACGCTGCGACCATGGTAGTTGCAGGCGTTTATCTGGTTGCGCGTCTGTTCCCTGTTTATGCACAAACCGGTCCAACCGCCCTCGCAGTAGTTGCCTGGGTAGGTGCTTTCACATCACTTTTTGCAGCGGTAATTGCACTAACACAAACAGATATCAAAAGAGTATTGGCATTCTCTACCATGTCGCAGATTGGCTACATGATGCTCTCTCTGGGTGTTTCCGGATATGGTGGAGAGGAAGGCCTTGGATTTATGGCCTCCAACTTCCACCTGTTTACACACGCCATGTTCAAGGCGCTGCTCTTCCTCGGGGCAGGCGCTGTAATCCATGCCGTTCACAGCAACGACATGAACGATATGGGTGGATTAAGGAAATACCTCCCAATTACACACTTCACATTTTTGATTGCTTGTCTTACTATTTCAGGAGTCCCATTCCTATCGGGTTTCTTTAGTAAGGATGAGATATTGGTAGCCGCATTTCACCACAATAAAATCTTGTTCGGCATTGAATTTCTCGTCGCTGGATTGACTGCCTTTTATATGTTCCGTCTGTATTACAATATTTTCTGGGGCAAGGAGCGTCACTACCACCATACACCCCATGAGGCACCACTTGTTATGACCCTCCCGTTGATGATCCTTGCTTTCGGATCCATTTTTGCAGGTTATCTACCTTTCCACAACTTAGTCACCTCCGATGGTATTGGATTTGAATCGCACATAGATTATATGATCGCGGTTCCTTCAGTCCTGATTGGCTTGATTGGAATTGGAATTGCTACACTCATGTACAAAAAGGAGAGTGCTCTTCCTGATAAGCTGGCTAACTCATTCACACACCTATACCGCTGGTCATTCCGCAAATTTTACATCGACGAAATTTATCTTTTCGTTACCAAGAAAATCATATTTAACTACATATCACGACCTGTTGCCTGGTTCGACCGTCACATCGTCGATGGGACCATGAACGGGATTGCCAACCTGGTGGTATTTGTATCCTACAACATCAGGGGACTTCAATCCGGAAGGGTGCAACAGTATGCCTTCGTATTTGTTGGAGGTGTGATAGCCCTGGTTTTGATTTTTGTTTACGCACTTTAAGAAACTGATATAAAATGAATATTTTAACCCTTTTTGTAGTCATCCCGGTACTTACCGTAGCCGGAATCCTATTTACAAAAGATCTGAAACAATCGCGGTTGGTGAGTGCCATCGGGATGACCGCTCAGTTAATACTATCAGCCATCCTGGTATATCTTTATGTATCGGAACGCAATGCAGGCAATATGGCCCCCATGTTGTTCATGTATGATTTGCTTTGGTTTCCGGCATTGAACATCCATTATGCGGTTGGCGTCGACGGCATTTCCGTGGCCATGATCGCCCTCACCGGGGTTGTGGTTTTCGCCGGGATTTTTGCATCCTGGAAGATGGAGTTTCTCTCCCGCGAGTTTTTTATATCATTGATCTTACTGGCTACAGGGGTTTTCGGGTTCTTTATCTCCCTCGACCTCTTTACCATGTTCCTTTTTTATGAGATTGCCGTGATCCCGATGTACCTGCTGATTGGTATCTGGGGTTCCGGACCGAAAGAGTATTCGGCCATGAAGCTGACACTAATGCTGATGGGCGGTTCAGCCCTGCTGATGGTCGGTATTCTTGGAATCTATTTCTTCTCTGTACCTACAGGCGGGCAGCTAACCTTCAACGTTTTGGAAATCGCGAAACATCAGATACCTGTCGAGATGCAGCGGTTCCTCTTCCCATTCACCTTTGTGGGTTTTGGTATTCTTGGAGCACTCTTCCCCTTCCACACCTGGTCGCCCGACGGTCATGCCTCGGCGCCTACCGCCGTATCGATGCTCCATGCAGGGGTATTGATGAAACTTGGAGGTTACGGCGCTTTCCGGGTAGCCATCTACCTGATGCCGGAAGCCGCTCACGAACAAGCCTGGATCTTTATTATTCTTACCACGATTAGCGTGGTCTATGGCGCCTTTGGGGCCATCTTCCAAAAGGATTTGAAATACATCAACGCTTACTCTTCGGTGAGTCACTGCGGTTTGGTCCTCTTTGCCGTTTTGATGATGAACCAGACAGCCTTCACCGGCGCGGTGATCCAGATGATCTCACACGGTTTGATGACGGCTCTCTTCTTCGCCTTGATCGGGATGATCTACGGCCGTACACATACCAGGATGATCGACGAGATGGGCGGATTGATGAAAATTATCCCATTCCTTGGAGTGGTTTACGTCATTGCTGGTTTGGCTTCACTCGGTTTACCCGGTTTCTCAGGGTTCGTTGCCGAAATGACCATCTTCTTCGGCGCATACGAGCATGTGGACATGTTCCACAGGATAGCAACCATCGTGGCAGTCTCCTCCATCGTTATCACTGCGGTGTACATCCTAAGAGTAGTCGGTATACTGTTGATGGGACCGATCAAGGACGATCATTATCTCCATCTTCCGGATGCCAACTGGTACGAAAGGCTTTCGACCATTACGCTGGTAATTGGCATAACCTTTATTGGAATGATGCCATTGTGGCTTTCCGATATGATCAACTTCAGTTTGGCGCCGCTGATCCAAAAGCTGGCTACCATCCAGTTACCAGGCATGTAAGAACGATAATTCTGTAAAATAAAAACTTTAGATATGAGTTTAAGCGATATTCTGATAATGAGAAATGAGCTCCTTCTGACCTTTATGGCCATGATCCTGCTCACGATCGATTTGAATTTGAACCACGCGAAGAAAAGCCTGATGATCCCAATCTCGATCGGCCTGTTTCTGGTCGTTACCCTGATTGGTTTCATTCCGCAACCAGACCAGTCGCTCTTTGGCGGCATGTATCACACCAACGGCCTGGTGCAGCTGATGAAAAACATCCTGAACATTGGGGTGCTGATCATTCTCTTTCAATCGGCAGCCTGGTTGAAGAGTCCGGCCAACGCCACCAAAATCAGCGAATACTTCTTCTTGCTGGTCACCACCCTGATCGGGATGAACTTCATGATCTCGTCCGGCGACTTTTTGATGTTGTACCTCGGGCTGGAACTTGCCACAATTCCCCTGGCCGCCCTGGCAGCCTTTATACACTTCAACACAAAATCGTCCGAAGCCGGTATCAAGTTGTTGCTCTCATCTGCGCTTTCATCTGGCATCCTGCTCTACGGTATTTCAATGATCTATGGTTCATGCGGCTCCATCTATTTTGATGCCATCGGTGCGGCCTATTCTAATATCCCGTTGCTGGTACTCGCGTTTATCTTCTTCTTCACCGGAATGGCCTTCAAAATATCTCTGGTACCGTTCCATCTCTGGACTGCCGACGTATATGAAGGCGCTCCGATTAATATCACCTCCTATCTTTCGGTGATCTCAAAAGGCGCCGCAGCTTTCATCCTGATCATCGTCATGTTCACCGTGTTCAAAACAATAGCCCCCATATACAAATCCATGATCTACCTGGTTGCCGTCCTGACCATGACAGTTGGTAACCTGTTTGCCATGAGACAAAAGAACATGAAACGGTTCCTGGCCTTCTCCTCCATTGCCCAGGCTGGGTTTATCCTATTGGGTATCCTGGGGGCAAATAAAATGGGGATGACCTCAGTGGTCTATTTTGTGCTGGTTTATATCTTCTCGAATCTTGGAGCTTTCGGTGTCGTTGCGGCTATCTCGGCAAAAACCGGCAAAGAGTACATGGACGATTATGACGGCCTGTACCTGACCAATCCAAAACTGAGCCTGCTGATGATGCTTTCGATGTTTTCGCTGGCCGGAATTCCTCCGGTTGCCGGCTTCTTCGGGAAGATGTTTCTCTTTACATCAGCCGCATCAGGCGGATATTACTGGTTGGTTTTCATTGCCGTCCTGAACGCGACCATCTCGTTGTATTACTATCTTCTTGTGGTAAAAGCGATGTTCATCAACAAAAACGAACAGCCCATCGCCAGGTTCCAAAGCGACGGCTATACCAAAATCGGATTGGTACTTTGCGCATTGGGTATCTTTGTATTGGGTTTCTGGAGCCAGGTCTATGAGTTCATCAATAGCCTCTCCTTTGGTATCTAAAATTTCAGGTGGTAAAATTACAAACGAATTGATTTAAGAAAAGACCATGGTACTCAAAGCTAAACATATCGTTGAAGAGATCGGCGGAAAACGTTGTACAGTTGTTGAAAAAGGGATTGACAAAAACAGGATAGACTTTTTAAGCGCTTTGCTCAAACACAATCAGTTCGAAGTAGTCGTTGATGAGGTGCCCAAAACAGAAGATTCTGCTGTCCAGTTGTACAACATTGGGGTTACTGATCTTGTTTTCAATCCGGTTATCGCAGTATACGAAATGTCACTGAAAACAGAGAAAGGGGAAGCCGTAACTGCAGCCTACTGGAACCAGGAATCAACTGAAAGCGTTAAGGAGTACTGGTTGAAGGCAAATTAGTCCATGAGGAAGTTGGTCCTCATTACCTTGGTGTAAAGTGGAAAATACCAGGGTCATATTGACTTTTTGCCCATTTTTTTCATCCTGACAGAGACAGACCTACATGAAAAAATACATTCTTCTGCTCTCGATCTTCTTCTTCGGTTTTATATGCTCCGGAATAAAACCCTATAATTTTGGAATATGGCTTGGTGAAATTTTATTCACGATCATAGGAATAATTATTCTTATTGCCACCTTTAACAAATTCAGATACACCGTTTTTACCTATTCCATCATTCTGGTTGCATGTTACCTTATCTTCATAGGTGCTCATTATTCATTTGCCAGAGAACCCCTTTTCAATTGGATAAAGGATTATTTTGGCCTGGATAGAAATAACTTCGATAAGGTTGGACATTTTTTTCAGGGAGTGGTACCTGTATTGATCTGCCGTGAATTGTTTATCAGGAAAAACTTAGTCAGGGATTACAAGTGGATCTCTTTTATCTCTTTCTGTATTTGCCTGGCGACAACCTCCTTCTACGAAATAGTGGAATTTATTGCGTGTGTCATTGCCGGTGTAGATCCTGACAGGTTTCTCGGGATGCAGGGTTATATCTGGGATTCGCAGTCAGATATGCTGTTCGCGGCAATAGGAGGATTGACTACCATCTTCTTCCTGAGGAAAATTCATGACAGGCAAATTGAACGGTCATTTCCGGGCACGTTTGAGAAATTCCGGGGCTATTCCTCAAAACAGGATTCTCCCGTCGGGTAAATCAAAAGTATTGCTGGCCACTATGTCATTCGGAAAGATGGTCATCCCCTGATTGGCATCGATATCTACATTGGCAATCAAGAAATAGGTTTGCCACGCCAACGTGGCACAATTCCAACTGTCATTTTTCATCAACAAAAAGCATCTTCGTTTTTCAACACTTGAATCATACTGTCTTTTCTGCGAAAAAATATTGTACCCACCCCCTAACTGGTTCACTAGAAACTTCCGGATATCGGATATCTGGTCTTCCTTTAGGCGCATTCGAAGCCGATACCTGTCTCCTTTGAAACGGGACCCAAATGAACTTATCGCTTTGCGGATTCTTATCTGGTCCTTTTTGTTGAATTGAAATTTCCCGGTAACCTGATCATAAAACAGGGCCTCAACAACCGTAGCATTTGCAAGTGCTTCTTCCGGAGTATTTCCGGTTGCTCCCTCGGTGACAATTGCTACATGTCCAAATTTCATCCCACCCTGGATTTCGCAACTCCCTGGCAACCATCCCCAATTAGGGCGCACCAGAATATCGCCACTTTTCAATTCGAAAGGAGTTGTCGCCCCATTTCCTTCGGTTTCCAGATTTTTAAATTTGACCGGTTCAATACGCGCGGTGATAAAGACAATATAGCCTGTCAGGGCCAGGAAAACCAAAACATATATGCACCGCCTTTTCATAACACAGTTTCATTCCCGATCCAAACTTCGTTTTGAAAAATGAAGCATGATCCTGAAAATGACCAGATATGAGCCTAGCCATACCACCATAAAAAGAGTGAGAGCCCCAACAAAACCAAAGCCAAAGAAGAACAGGATGGATGCAAGAAGATAGACAAGATTTACGTAGGCAGCTAACACAAAGGCCTTTAACCTTAATAAACCTAAAACATCCGTTTCATTCTTTTCCCTGGTAAATGAAATGATAAAAAGCCCTGTCAACAGGAAGATACCGGCAATATCGGCAATCATCTGATGCGTAATGATGGTAAAGGCTTTTGCTTCGATGTAAAAGGAGTAGATGGCAAAAACCTTGAGGTCCAGAAAATCAGGTTTATAGTTGAACTTGTACTTCAAGATCAACAATATAATCCCGGCAACAAAAAGAACAACGCCTACAGGTCTTAACCGGTTAGGCATTAAGTATTTGCTTATATTCATTCAGCTAAGGTATACTTTAAATACTTAACAGTCAATAGAGAGACCGTTTCTATTTAAAGCAGGGGAATTTTTGTTGAGGTACCGTCATTCATGTAGATTACTATGGCAACCAAAGCATATTTATGGTTGGTGATGTAAACGATCTTGTTGACGCCCGGAATCCTGGAGTCCTGTTCCACAGTCATCGTTTTAATCAGCATGAAACCACCCATAACAGGATAATCATCGGTTTCTGATTTGGCAGTCACAGTTCGTGTAATCGTTGTTCCATCGCTTTTTGTCAACGTATATTTATCCCCGACGTTGCTACTGTAATTAACAATGACAAAGGGTTTTCCATCTTTGTTGGTGTAATCAAGAATTCCTTCCGATGTATTTTTATATTTAGTGGTCGTGCTCAGGTTACCGGATGCATCTTTAAGATTGGCCGGGATCAAATTGACCAGAGAGTTGTTTTTGGGCAAAGTGGCCTTAACATCCAGGGAGACAACGCCATTTACGTTGTTGGTAACAGTTGCAGTGGCAGCATAGGAAGTACCTCCGACCTGAACGCTCGTGTTAACCTTGGTCCCGGCAGCGTTCATCGTAAGGTTGCCATCGCCCCCTACCTCTGTGGAGGATATTTTCGTGTCGTTCAGCAGATCGCAGGAGACAAGAAGGGCTAACAACGGTAGTAAACAAATGATTCTTTTCATTGTGTCAGGTATAAAGTTAAACTCAAGATTATTGTTTAATTAAGTAAAGTTAAGTTCAAAAAAAAGATGGTGCAATAGCCCAATCGGGTCATTTTTGGGCTTGTAGAAGCCCCTGTTCCCCTGCTCCCGCGCGGGAGCGGGAGAATGTTTGGATTTGAAAATCTTATTTTTTTGTTTTTCAATCTTAGTAGAAAACGAAAGTTGATTGAATTAATCTTATTATCTTATTATATGGCTACATTTTGAAAGAAACATGGCATTATAATTATGGCATGAGAATAAGATAATAAGATTTAAATCAGGCTGACAGATTGCTTTTCTGCTAAGATTAAAAACCAAAAAATAAGATTTCGACCAACTATGATTACAAATTTGCCCTGTCGAGGGGGACGTTGTTTTATAATTTCGGGATAATAAATACTTGGTTCAAAAGTACTGATTGCAAATTGACATTAGCCGCTTCAAATTTTGGAGCATATCCGGAGGAGCAGGAAGATTGATGTTGGACACGGGTGTCAGAGCCGCGCCAGTGGGATGGAAAGGTTTGTATCAGTTGATACATTCGCAATTATGCAATCTCCTACGTTTCATAGTCCCGAACGTTGTGCCTCATGCTAGCTGGGACTACGAGCGTAAAATTTACTCCGGAGTATTGGATGAGTGTAAAAAATCACTAAATTTACCCTTGTTTGTTTGGCAAGTGTAAAATTTACCTTTGAGCTATGACTAACTTAAAAAAAGAAATTCCCTTCAATGATTTGCCTTTACTCCCTCCAAAAGTCGAATTGGAGACAAAAAAAGTTCTGTTAAAAACGATCTCTGCAAGCAGAGCATTGGCTCAATTAAATGGAGCAATGATAAATCTGCCAAATCCAAGGCTATTCCTTGACACTGTACATTTGCAGGAGGCAAAGGCAAGCTCAGAAATTGAGAATATCATAACTACCAATGATGATTTATATAAATCAGTGGTTGCAGACAAAAAATATGAAAATCCAGCAACCAAAGAAGTCATAAGTTACAAAGATGCGCTGTGGAAAGGACTTGAAAGACTTGAATCACAACCTTTTATTACGACGAACCTTTGTATAGAAATTGTTCAATGTATAAAGCAGAATTCTGCCGGAATCCGGGTTTTGCCTGGGACAACTCTTGCCAATACCAAAGGAAATGTTATATATACACCACCTACCGGGGAAAAAATAATTCGTGAAAAACTTGCCAATCTGGAGAAATTCATCAATCAAGATGACACATTAGACCCATTGATTAAAATGGCATTGATACATTATCAATTTGAAGCGATTCATCCATTTGCAGATGGCAACGGAAGAACCGGAAGAATCCTGTTGCTCTTATATCTAAAAATGGTAAAACTGCTGGATATTCCAGCAATTTACCTCAGTGAATACATCATCAAAAATAAAATAGAGTATTATAAGAAACTTAGGAATGTAACAGAAAAAGAGGATTGGGAAAGCTATATTCTTTACATGCTTGATATGATTGAAACCACCGCGAAAAAAGGTTTACTCAGATTAGAGAAGGTGATTTCACTAATGGAAAGAATGGCAGAAGAGATTAAAACGGAACTTCCAAAAGTTTATTCAAAAGAGTTAATTGAAATAATTTTCAAACTTCCGTATACCAAAAGACAATTTCTAATTGACTCAGGATTAGGAACTCCCAAGACTGTTGGCAATTATCTAATTTCACTGGAAGAAAAAGGGTATCTGAAATCTGTTAGGGTAGGAAAAGAAAAATTATATCTGAATCACAAACTAATGGCAATACTGGAAAACGACTGAAAGCACGAACGCACAGCCGCTACCCGGCAAGCTCGGGAGCAGGCAGATTGATGCAGGATACGTGTCTCAGACCCGCGCCAGCGGAGGGGGGGCAGCGTTCGAAGACCACGGAAGACTACACCCATGTATCCACCCGAAGCCTGCCAAAAATTAAGTCACCCTTCGATGATTTGGATATTTAATTTTCATTATGTACATTTGGAATTATCTAACACGCAACAAACCAGCCTCAACACATCCAATTTGGGCGTATAAGCGCATGTTTGTAGCGTATATAAACGAGTTACAGGCAAGCGTAAAAGATAGCAACTAACAATATTGTAGAATGAGAATTAAGAAAATTCAATTAAAAAACGGGTACAAGAGATTTCACGACTTGACAATTGATTTGGGTTCTTCCCCAAAAAGAATCATCGCATTAATTGGACCAAATGGCTGCGGTAAAAGTAGTGTCCTTGACGGAATGTTGTATCATAATAACGCGCACGAAGCAATTGGGAACAAAGGGGGTAAAGATTATAATTACCACTCAATGAATCAGATGCCAAATTTTAATTATACAAATGTAGTCATTGACTTTGTTGGGGGAAAATTTGATGTAATGAGGCAGGAACGAGAAAATACAGGGAAGAGAAACACGATTTTTTCATTTAGAAGTCCTTATCGATATAACAATAATCTTAAAGTTCGTCAATCACAAGCAACATCAGAAATTAGATTAAACAGCTATGGCGCCACCACATCTTCTGATATTGACGATAAAATGGAAGAAAATTATAGGCGACTTAATATAAAATTCAACAAGTTTTTAAGAGATAATCCTGCTACTGCAACTTATGACTCAACAAAAGCTAAAATAATTGGAGATTTAAACTCCTCACTTAGTAATTGCCTTGACCTTGAAATAATTAGCATAGGTGATATTGAAGCCAACAAAGGTACATTATACTTCAAAAAAGCAGATCATCCTATCGAATTCGAATTTAATGTTCTTTCTTCTGGCGAAAAGGAAGTTGTTGATATTCTGCTAGATTTATATTTAAGGCAAGATGAATACGATGATACAATTTTCCTCATTGATGAACCAGAACTGCATATTAATACATCAATTCAAAGAAGTCTATTACGTGAAATAAACAAACTTGTAGGGAAGAATTGTCAAATTTGGATTGCTACTCATAGTATTGGTTTTTTAAGAGCGTTGCAAGAAGATCTTAAGGATGAATGCCAGATTATCCAATTTCAAAAAGGAATAAATTGGGCTTCAACTCAACAAACTATTACGCCGATGAAGAAGTCTCTTTCTAAATGGAAAGACATATTTGAAACAGCATTAGACGATTTGACTGGATTAATTAGTCCAAGAAGAATTATATACTGCGAGGGTAAAGACAGACCAGGTGAGAATGGATTAGAGAAGGGGTTTGATGCAAAGGTTTTCAATAACATTTATGGTGAAAAATATCATGACACTTTATTTATTTCAAGTGGCGGTAATACTGAACTTGACCAACGAAGTGAAATTGCTTTGGCAATAATGACCAAAGTATTCTCGGACATTGAAATACTCGTATTGAAAGACAGAGATGTTTCTTCAGGTAAATCAAATACCGAAAATGACAGACAAGTGTATTTGCAAAATAATCCAGCAAATTACAGAATAATGAAACGTTGGGAAATTGAGAACTATCTTTATGACAAGGAAGTATTAAAGTTTTATTGTGACAAGAATAGTTTAGTTTTCGATGAAACCGAGTATGATAAATTTGTAACCGATATTGACAACAATAACTTAAAAGACGCAACTGGCCGAATAAAAAACTATTGTGGAATTACGACAAGTATCAATGCTGAGTCTTTTAAATTGTCCTTATCAAATTATGTATCAGAAGAAATGTCTGTTTACAAGGAATTAGAACAATGTATTTTTTACAGACAATAATGGAGGACAGAACGCCAGCCTGTAACAGCACCTACCCGCAAGCGGGGTTTCGGTGCTCGCTGGATAGGAAAGAAGAAAAGGTAAAATATTGATACGTAAATAGTTTATTGCTAAAAAGCCCCGCCTGCGCGTAGCCGCCACCGTTAGCGGTCATTTTATGGCGACATCACAGATAAACAAAATAAATGATAGACACATTTAAGCAAAATATTACAGTTGACAAGTTTTTCCGTGACGGGAATGGATTTGAAATTCAAAGACGGTCAGACTATATTTCTTATCCAGAATTTTTAAGGTACTTCAGTGACTTAGAAACTATAACTCGACACAACCTTATCGTGGGTATTAATTTCACCTATGGCTGGATGCCTACAATTTTCGACTTTCGCTCCGACAGATTTGATGAAGCTCTCGAGATTTTAAACAGAGCGAAAAAAGGAAATAAATTGACAATTGATGAACTTGATTTACTTAAAGGGCTTTTGAACAACTCTTTAGTTGGAACAACAAAACTTTTGCATTTTATCAAACCAGACAAATTTGCAATTTGGGACAGTCGAGTTTATCGCTACTTGACAGGAAAAGAACCTTACGAAAAGAGAATTGGAGACAGCAAGGCATATTTGGCTTACTTGGAGTTTTGTGCTTATCTGACAACGCAAAAGGAATTTAAATCAATGCAAGAAATAGTGGAAAAACAAGTTGGGTACTCAATGACACCTTTGAGAATTGCGGAATTAATAATGTATTCAAATGGTTCAAAAAAGGTAATTGACTTATAGAAACATAAAAATTTGATAGGAAAAATGAACAGCGAACCGCTAACTTCAGCTACCCGGCAAGCGCGGCAGCGGTGGTTTTCGATGTACATCTTTCCGCTCAAGCTGCATTTCGGCTTGACAGGAATCGAAGATCGGCGATAGCCAAATCGCCCGCAGTCCACCCCTGCGTATAGCTTCCTACGTTGGGTGCAAGTGTATGACCGTGCTATCTTGAAAGTTGACAATAATGATCTAAATTTACGACTTAAGACATCATTCTGAAAATGGATAATTTTGAAGAATATTTACGGCAAGGTGAACCCAACAAAGCAGAAAAAGCAAAAGTTTGGAAAACCGCTATCGGATTGCAACAAGTTGATGGGTTAAAACCTTCCGACTATTTGATAGCAACTGCCAAGCAGAACATTGAAGGCGATATTTCCATTGATGAGGTAAAACAGTTAATAGACAGTTATTACAAGCACCATCCTGAAAAAGACTCCGAAAACCGCACTGAAGAAGCAGATAAAGTTTCAGCACAAATTGCCGAAATATTAAGCGAACAAACCTTTACGTTTTCGCCAGCCGAATATCTTACCATTCATCGAAGGTTGTTTCAAGGCGTTTACAGCCATGCAGGCAAAATCCGTGATTATAACATTACCAAGCAAGAATGGGTCTTAAATGGAGAAACGGTTTTATATGCGAGTGCTGAGAGTTTGAAAGCTACTTTGGAGTATGATTTTGAGCAAGAAAAGAAATTTAGATACAAAGGTTTAAGTCAACAAGAAATCATAGAACACATAGCACATTTTATTAGCGATTTGTGGCAGATTCACATTTTTGGCGAGGGCAATACACGGACAACGGCAATTTTTTTAATAAAATATCTTCGAAAACTTGGTTTTAAGGAGGTAAATATCGACTTATTTGCGGAACATTCGTGGTATTTCCGAAATGCACTGGTGCGAGCCAACTATGAAGATTTATCCAAAGGCATTCACAAAGCAGAAATATATCTTATTCACTTTCTCTCTAATCTATTGCGTAGTGAAATCCATTCGCTGATAAATCGAGAAATGCACGTTCAATACATTGATACTGTAAAAAAGCAAAATGACACTGTAAAAATTGAGAATGATACTGAAAATGACACTGTATTTTATTTGATAAAGCAAAATAACAAAATAACCGCAACCGAAATAGGAGAAAGATTAAAGATAAGTTTGAGTACCGTAAAACGGAAAATTAAAGAACTTAAAGATATCGGAATAATAGCACGCCTCGGAAGCGATAAAACAGGTCATTGGAAAATAATTGAGAAATGAAATCATGCCACACATTTTGAAAGAAAAATGACAGAGAAAACAGAACACCGCACCCAATAACTAAGGTTCATTCTTGTATTTTTACATAAAAATCAGGCGCCGAATCATTGTATTTGACAAAAGCCTGATCTGATTGATGAAAGTTGGTGTACCATCAGAAACAAGTATAGCAATGATCTGGAATGAAAAAATTGAATGTGCAGGACGGGAAGAGATGCGATCGCTTCAATCGAAAAGACTGAAAGAGACAGTAGAACGAATTTACCATGCCGTTCCCTCCTACCGGAAGAAAATGCAGGAGAAGGGATTAACGCCGCACGACATTCATGGTATAGATGATCTGAAGAAATTGCCCTTTACGACCAAGATCGATTTGCGCGACAATTATCCCTTTGGCCTTTTTACTGTTCCAATGAGCGAGATCGTCAGGTTGCATGCCTCCTCCGGGACAACCGGTAAACCAACGGTGGTCGGATACACCAGAAAGGATATCCAGATGTGGGCCGAAGTGGTTACGAGGTCGCTCTGCATGGCGGGCGTCCATCGCAATGATATCGTACAAATTGCCTACGGATATGGCCTTTTCACGGGTGGACTGGGCCTTCATTACGGTACCGAAAACCTGGGCGCCTCGGTCATTCCAATTTCGGGGGGCAATACCACCAAACAGATTCAGCTGATGGAAGATTTTGGCACCTCGGTAATCTGTTGCACCCCGTCCTATGCCCTGAACATT
>JBBIUJ010000085.1:0-14472 GCA_037440345.1 Prolixibacter sp. | reverse complement strand
AATGAAAAGCCTGAGGGTAAGTATTTGAAACTCATTGATCAGAATGCCAGAAGACTTCTGCAAATGGTCAATCAGCTACTCGACTTTAGGAAAATGGAGGTACAGGGATTCAATTACAATCATTATTTTGGTGATATTGTCTCATTCATCAGGGAGTCAGTCTATTCCTTCAATTACCTTAGCGAACAAAAGCATATCAAACTGCTCTTCACGTCCGAAATAAAAGAACTTAATACCTATTTTGACAATGATAAGTTAGAAAAGATAATCTTTAACCTGCTTTCGAATGCTTTTAAATTTACTCCGGGCAACGGTCAGGTCTCAGTAACTTTATCCATTGAAACGAATGGTGGTAGGGAGTACAAGGTTGACACAGCATCCGTTCTGATTATTGAGGTTGCAGATACCGGGATAGGGATTGCTGAAGATAAGCTGGATAAAATTTTCACGCGGTTCTTTCAGGTGGATACGACAGGTCAGGTAGAAAAGGGTACAGGAATAGGCCTTTCCCTTGTGGCTGAATTTGTTAAGCTTCATGGAGGAGAGATCACGGTTAAAAGCGAAATTGGAAAAGGTAGTTGTTTTACGGTTAAATTGCCGGTCAATGAAACAGGAATGGAGCCTAATGTGAAGGGTCAGCCGTCGGAAGAGGTTTGGAACAGACCAACCGTAACTATTGGTCATGATCAGAAGCCCTTGGTAGCCGGAAGGTCTGTCATCCTGATTGCCGAAGATAATGATGATCTTCGCTTTTATCTGAAGGACAATTTACACGGACAGTTTGAAATTCTCGAAGCATCGAATGGGAATACAGCCCTTGAATTGGTTCTGAAATATGTGCCGGATTTGATTATCAGCGATATCATGATGCCTGGGATGGACGGCCTTGAGTTGTGCGAAAGGATTAAAACGGACAAGAGTGTGTGCCATATTCCGCTAATCCTTTTAACTGCCAAATCTTCTGAGGAGCAACAATTGACAGGAATTGAGAAAGGAGCCGATGATTACATTACTAAACCGTTTAATTTTCAAATACTTGAGGCCAAAGTTAACAACATTCTTTCTTTGAGGCACAATTTAAGGACAGTGTTCAGAAATAAGTTGCAGATTGAACCGAAAGACATCACGGTTACCTCCCTAGACGAACTGTTTATACACAAAGTTCTTGATCTGGTTGAAAAGAACATAGCCAATACTGAATACTCAATTGAAACGATGAGTCACGATTTGGGTATGAGCAGGACCCTTCTCTATAAGAAGATTTTGGCGTTGACCGGTAAACCACCCCTTGAATTTCTCCGTTCGATGAGACTGAAAAGGGCAGCCCTTCTGCTTTCAAAAAGCCAGCTCAATGTGTCGGAAATAGCATTTCAGGTTGGGTTCAATGATCCGAAATATTTCAGTAAGCATTTTAAAAATGAGTTCGGTGTAATACCTTCAAGATACATCAAAAACGAATCAATTATAAAATGAAAATGTCAGTATTGCTTGCAGGGATATTGCTTTGTGGTTCCTGCTTAATGGCCCAACAGACTAAATCCCCTGTTGAATTAAATGGTGCACTTCGGGTGGAGGGCAATCAAATGGTTAATAAGGATGGATTACCTCCTCAGTTGCGGGGAATATCCTTATCATGGAGTCTGTGGCAAGGGAAAAAATACTACAATCAGGAAGTTGTAGATTGGCTGGTCAAAGATTTCCATATTTCATTGTTACGGGCATCAATGGGCGTGGAGCCCACAGGAGGCTATTTAGCCAACCATGAAGAACAGTTGAAGTTGATGACTGTCGTGATCGACAAAGCCATCTCTGAGGGCATTTATGTGCTTGTAGACTGGCACGACCACAATGCAGAGAAGCACCTTGAAGAGTCCAAAGCCTTTTTTGCGCAAATGGCAAAAAAATATTCAGGTGTACCAAATGTCATCTATGAGATATTCAATGAACCGGCCAGGCAAAATTGGGAGATGGTGAGAGCTTATTCTGTGGAGGTGATCAAAACCATCCGGCAATACGACACCAAAAACATCATCGTGGTTGGTTCTCCAAGGTGGGACCAGGATGTGGATGTGGCAGCCGCTAATCCGATCAGGGGATTCAACAACTTGGTCTATTCCTTCCATTTCTATGCTTCAGATCCCAATCATCAGGAGAAGCTTAGGGCCAAAGCCGAGGCTGCCATGAAGCTTGGTTTGCCGCTATTTGTGACAGAGTGGGGGGTTGGTGAATCGAACGGTAATGGTGAATTCAACCTTGAAAAGAGCAACAGATGGGTGGAATGGATGGAGCAAAACCGGTTAAGCTGGGTTGCCTGGAATGTGACAGATAAAAATGAAACCACAGCCATAATGCTTCCCGGAGCCCCGATTTCAGGAGGCTGGAAGGCGGAGCAATTAACCGAGTGTGGAAAATATTTAAAGGAGCAATTGATAAAATTGAACAAATAAAAAAATCCGGCCTGCGCCGGATTTTTTTATTTGTTCAATTTACTTGTAATTAGCGGGATTCTCGTCCTGCCATTCGTTGATACCATCTCGTACCCTGTTCCGGAAGGTGAGTGTATCTGTACAATGGTATGTAAAATTTGTCTTCGGATCAGTGTATTTGTACTTAAGGAAGATTTTCCTGTTTTGCAGCAATTTAGACCTGTTGAAAACACTTGCCCCATCAGGATCGATAACGACAGTGGAACCAGGTACACTACTGATCGAAATGTCATTTCCGTTAAGGGTCAGCAGCATTTCAGGTTTCCCCGTTACCTGATCAAGAAATCCAGGAGCATTCAGTGAGTTGGGTGAATTGGTCGTTAAAGTCCAAACCTTAGGCTCAGGCATGGGAACTGCTGTATAATACCTGATAGTTGTATCGCTCTTGGCTGGTCTGTTTACAATGGCTGCACCACCATGCCAGTATTTGCCAAAGAGCATGTTATCATACCTTAATCCAATTACAGCATAACGCCTCGGTTCAAGAATCGTATCGGCATCTGCAGCTGTAATCTTAAACGGCAGCACGTAATTCGCCATTTTTGTGGCAGGATCACCAAGAAACTTTGCTGAGTCAGGTCTGATAACTACTGATCCCATGTGCTGCCCTTGCTTAATTACCATCGTATTGCTGTTGCTAATTGTATAGTAATTGGTTGGAAGCAGTGAAAAGGCAGTAACAGTAGAGACAGGATCCTTGATATACGCATTGGCTGCTGTCTTAAAGATCACAAGCCTCTCAGGCGTAATAAGGGTTTGATCAAGAACAAAACTCACATTTCTATCCTTGGTATTTTTGATTATTCCGCCAATGGTGACGCCTACCTCAATTTTCATGCCTTCGCCTACGACAAAAGTCCTGACATCGGTCTGGTATGGAAAGTACACTCCGGAATAATCGTAATCCGTAATATAATCTGGGTAGCATGCGACCATCGCTATCGAGACAACAATAAAAGCTAGGAACTTTTTCATATTTATTTCTTTTTAAATTTTAATTCCATGATTGCCATCCTTCATTCTGCACCAGATTACTCATCCTCATGACTTCATTGAAAGGAATGGGATTGTATGGAGACGGGAAATCACGTTTCTCAACCTCAAAATTGAGATCGTAGGTGAACGTTGGTGTTGCTGAGCTCTTCGTGATATTGGCGCCGTGCACGGGTAAATTGATCACAGATTTCCAGTTGGCATCAGTAGTCCATCTGCGTAGATCATAGAACCTTATGCCTTCGAAGCAGGTTTCAATCCTTCGTTCATTTTTGACCAGCGCATCAAATGCAGCCTCAGTTGTCTGAGCATCAAGATACGGATCTGTAGCGGGTAAACCATTGGTATTATCGTATGTTTTCCTGACCCGCAAAAGTTTAATTGCAGCCTTGGGAGTCATACCATAAAGAGCGGTATTCGGATTCTGGGTAACATGGTTTGCTGCTTCGGCAAAAGTCAAAATCATGTGTGCCCACCGGATAAGAAATTTGGAGTGGGTAGTAGTAGCCGGACTTGATGCCGTTGGATTCCATCCCATGAAAACATATTTTTTAATATGGTAATTTGTACGGCTGTTGGTTGGCTTGGCCCCTGCTGCATCTGAACCTACATCTGATGCATCCAAACCTGTATTCCAATTGCCAAAAGTGTATAGGACCGCTCCGGTATTGTTCAGTTTGGCCTGTGCCATGTTATGGAATATTATTGAATAAAACCTCGGGTCCCTGCCAACATATGGCTTAGTCGGATCATAAAGACTTGCAGGATCTGTTATAGGATAACCGTTGGCCATTGGAAAGGAATTAACGAGTTCCTGGGTTGCACCGAGTTCGCCATTTGAATTTCCTCCGAAACCGCCTGGGTAGAACATTCTTTCCATACTGGTGTTTCCTGTGTTGTAGCGGGTGGTCATTATGATTTCAGGTGAATTGGGATTTGTCCAGACAACTCCGGCAGTTGGCGTGAAGCTGTTACCCCCCACCGCATCGACAGTCATTTTAAAATTAATGACTTTCATGGCATTGGAAGCTGCACTGTCCCAGCGAGCTGTAACATTACCTGGATTAAACCTCGGGCTAGCCCATGTAAGATAAACCAACGCTTTCATGGCTCTTGTAGAAATTCCGTCAAAACGGCCCCAATATTTTCCTCCTGCGTAAACCCGGTCGGCAACAACCGGAACAAGATAATCCCTGTGCGCAATCGGGAGATATTTATAGGCGGAATCACAATCGGCAACTATCTGTGCGACACATTCATCATAGGTATTCCTGGCCAAATTAACAACATCATCCGTGCCATATACTTCCTTTACAATTGGGAAACCTAACATTTTTCCATTTACACCTTTCCCTCCGAACTTCTGCAGAAGGTCTAACTCGAACCAGGCGCGAAGTGCAAATGCCTCACCCTGCAGCCTGTTTCTTACCATATCGTTCCATTTGGTGTTGAATACAAACTTCGTATTGTAGCCGCGCCTATCCTTAAGGAACAAGTTACAATTCCTTATGGCCCTGTAGTTGCGGTCCCAGTATGTCTGGAATGGATCCAGACTTGTAGGCATCGCATTTAGCGCATACCTCCGGAGAACATGGGTTGAATTAGTAAGCACACCGTCATCCGTCGCTCCGTCAAGATAAGCGCCTTCATTGTCATTGTAGTTTCTGACATTGGAATTTACCTGGTCATAACACCAACCGACAAGTCCCTGGACCAATTGCTGGTTTTCCCAGAGAAGTTTATCATCATAGTTTCCGTTCGGATAAGTATCCAGAAATTTCTGACACGACATCAGAAAGACTACAATGATACTAATTCCTATTATTTTCTTCGTCTTCATAATTAGCATAAATTAGAAATTGAATTTTACTCCTGCTGTGAAGGTTTTAAACAAAGGGTAAACCGATACTCCGGAATTTATAGATTCGGGATCAACATCCTTAATTTTGGATAAAGTTAAAAGGTTTGCGCCCCTGACATATACTTTTATTCCGTTGCTACCCAGGAACTGTACCGTTTTTGCCGGAATGGTGTACGACAACTCCACATTCTGAATTTTGAAATAATCTCCTTTTTGAAGCCAGAAATTTGAGGTAACGAAGTTGTTATTAACCTTGTAGTAAGTAAGCCTTGGATAAGCTCCACCAACGTTGTTAAGTACAAAATTTGAATAGTTGTAGTCACCCCATCCATTCCAATAATATGGATTAGTAAGGGCAATGTCATAAAACGCCCTGCCATTTCCCAGGACAAAAAGTTCAAAGCCTTTGTACTTTAAAGTAACATTGACTCCATAATATAACCTTGGTGATGAATGACCAATCATACTTTGGTCATTGTCATCAACTACACCGTCTCCATTATTGTCGGCATACTTGAGGTCGCCCGCGCTCAGAACATTATCATAGATCTGAGGTACAACAAGCGTCTCTGCATCGGTCTGGAACTTGCCGATGTAAGTTTGACCGAATATTGCATCTGTTGGTTTACCGGTTCTGTTCTGATAGTCAGACCTGTATTTAGGCTGATCATATACATCCCTGATTCCTTTTACTGTTGTTGCGTTTGCTCCTACAGAAAACTGTAACTTGCCAATCTTATCCGAATACTTAAGATCGCCAGTTATTGAATTGTAGGTGCTCTTGGCATAGTTCTGGTACGGTCTTCCACCAGATAGACCTGCAGTAAATGGAGTCACATTGCTGAGCTGTGCAATAACACCATCATTTGTCCAACGCCAGAAAGTAACATCCAACGATAGTTTATTGTGAAGTAACAAGGCATCAAAACCAACATTAAATTCTTTTCTCCTTTCCCAGGTAAGATCTTGATTTCCTATTCTTTGAACTGAAGTTCTTCGGACTCCTGTTTCCTGGGTACTTCCAAACCACTGACTTGAAGAATAGGGACCAAAAGCGCTGCCACTTCCATCCTGACTGAACCGCGTTTCATCATAATGAGGGAAGAGGAAAGTTTCGTTGCCGATGACTCCATATTGTGCCCGGATCTTAAGGAAATTAATAAATCGCAGATTGGACATGAATCCTTCATCGGATACTACCCAGTTTGCACCAAAAGATGGAAACAAATTGAATCTTTTAGCAGGGGCGAAACTGGAGGATCCGGAATAATTCAGAACAGCCTGTAATGTATATTTATCCTTGAAAGAATAAGATGTTGAAGAGACGTAGGTCAATTGCCTGAAAGGCTCCTCAACACCATTGATAAAAGTTTTGGAAAGATATCCCGTAAGTACGGATTGGATGTCATGTACCCCAAAAGTCCTGTCATAGCTCAGCGCTTCATAGACTGAGAAACGCTGGAAGTAAAAGTCCATGAGTTTGTTAGTGTTCGACATCAGAGACAATGTATGCGATGAAGACCTTATAATAGTATCTTGTGAGGTCTTAGGTGAAATAGAAGGTACATAGGCAATGTAATCGTTATTCTTACCAATCCTTACCAGGTTATGTACATTGACGCCAAGATAGGTACTGGATTTCAGTCCTTTTATTAAACCACCCAGATCATAATTCAGAGCCGCATTAATTACTCCGGTCCTGCCTCTGTCGGTATAATATCCCTGGCCGCTAAGATTTCCAATTGGATTGCCCAATGGGTAACCACTTGAAATGCCATATGGATTGCCACTTGCGTAAGTGATAAAAGAGCTATTTATACCGTAATAGGGGACTTTCTCAACTGTCTGTGTAGCTGCATATACCGGATTTGCTACCGGTGGCATCTGATTTATGTCACTCAGTACAGATGGCAGTTCAGTTAAACTTAGGGTATTATTTGCTGTTCCTTCATCTGTATAGTTTGAGTAAAAGCCGTAATTCGACGAACGCCTAAAGGTTTGGTTGCCGTAGAAGCTGAATTTGACGTTAATCTGGTCATTTATTTTGACTGTGGCGTTCTGCCTTGCGGTAATGTTTGTGTAGTCGGCAACAGCGCCCATTTTATAGATATCGCCTTCATTTGCTATCCCTAGATAGGAGAAATATTGAACGATATCATTACCGCCTGATGCTGAAAGATTCACCTTGGTCATTGGTTTAATATTTTTAAGCATCATATCCCTGTAATTGACATTTGGATAACGGAGGCTGTTGGGGTCGTTTTTTGCGTACTCATCCATGGCCGCCTGGGTGTATAAAGTATTAACACCGCTATTGGTCCTTGCCTGATTATTCAGTTTTGCATAATCGACCCCGGAAGTCCATCCGGGCATCCTGTCGATGGTACTAATGCCGCTCTCAACATCAACTGCAAGCACTTTTTCGTTTTTAACGCCATGTTTGGTAGTGATAACAAGGGCACCGCCGTTGGCTTGTGGACCGAACATGGCAGTTGATAATATTCCTTTTACCCATGTCGCTGATTCAATTTCAACAGCATCAAGAGGAGCCTCCTGAATGTCGGTAGGCATTCCGTCTACAATGATCAACGGGATGTTACTGAATTTATCGGTTGATCCAAAACTGTTACTCAAACCTGAGTAGTTTTGAAGTCCTTCCAGTGGACTTAAACCCGGTGAACCATCCTGTTCGCGAATATCAAATCCGGAAGTCATTCCTGTGAAAGTGTTACGGAGATCGATCGTTGGATATTTTTCAAATCTGGATCCCTGGACAACCTCTTCAGGGCCGGTAACTCTCCGTTTCTTAAGTGTAGTGAATGGCAACTGTACTAAGTCACCGGAAGTCATTTGATATTTGGATTTAGAAAGCTTAACAGTATTGTTGCTAACAAGATTTCGTGCTATACTTACAGATGGTTCATAGGGTGATATGCTCACGGTAACTACATCTTCGGCATAAGCTTTAAATTTGACTGAACCGGTAGCATCCGTTTCTGTATGAATAATCCCCTCTCCAACAACAACACTTGCATTTTGAACAGGTGAATTTGCTTCATCGACAACTTTGATTGAAATGTCGATCAATTGCCTGACTTTCTTTGCTTTTTGCTGACCCTGCGATTGTATTGCAATGGCAAACAACAGGCAGAAAAAAAGTAATCCGGCAGTTATTATTTTCTGGTAGAATATATTAAGTAATCTCATATACTTTATTTTTAAAGGTAAGGTTACCAAACAGGATTGGGAACAAAATTTTTCATCTTCAAAGCATCCGAGTTGTTGAAGGGCAGATAATACATCTGGGGTTTCCAGACAGGTTGCCTGTCAGCTGACAAGGGTGTGCGAACATACTTAAACCCTGTTGGGTAAGTACTACTGACAGTTACCTTTTCAGCGATCATTGCATAGAGGGTACTGGACTGTGATGCTGGTAAATCCATCCAGCGGACCAGATCATGGTAATAGTGTCCCTCAAAGGAGAGTTCAACATTGCGCTCATTTTTGATCCTGGGTCTGAAGAGATCCGTACTACCTGTATAGGAGCTGGACACATTGGGCAATCCGACCCTGGTCCTGACTGCATTGATTGCATCAGCTGCAGTGAGGGTTGCATTAGGCGCTTTGCCATTTGGTCCGTAGGCTTCATTGGTGCATTCGGCATAATTCAGGTAACACTCTGCCAGCCTGCAGAGAGGATCAGCAAAAATGGAGGAAACCTGGTTTTTTGTGCTGTTGTTCCAATTTAATTTTCTAAGGTAATATCCAGTTTTAGTAATTCCCAGGTAGGACTGGTTTAGCAATTCTCCGTATGTGGTTCCCTGGAACCAGATCTGAGCCTTACCACCGCCTGACCAGCCTATAGCAGTTGACTGGTTTGTCATAACATCCATGTCAAGCCTTGGATCCCGGTTGGCAAATGGATCCTGCTCATTGTAGTGTCCTGCAAGTGTTGCAGCATTTCTGTCAGCCGCGGTATTCAACGGATCTCCCCATTTGGTTTCATACTTGTCAACCCAATTCTGTGTCGGGCATACCCCTGAATAAGATCCTGTGCTTGCCCCAAATACGCCGTTCATGAAAGTAGCACCATAACCTCGGTTTGTATTTGTAAGCCAGTTGCCACCGTTCCATGAAAGCAATCCTGCGGTGTATGACCACAGATCCTCATCCGAGCAATCAGCTCCATAATAATTAAGATAGCGGGTTGCGGCAGGCAGTAGGTATAGTCCGTTATCCTGCGCAAGTTTTAGTGCTGCCCATGAAGCAGCAGCAGCTTCCTGCCAGTCTGCAAGGCCATGCGCGTTGTTCAGCGGGCTTGCTGCAAACATCAAAGCCTTGGCTTTCCATGCAAGGGCTACCATTCCATTCGGTCTGTACATTTCGTTGGCAGCATAGTTAAGGTGGTTTGGAACCCCAAGCGGGGGATCTCTTCTAATCTTCTCCGCCTTCGCGAAAAAGACATAAGCAGAATCAAAGTCGGCGGCAACCTTGGTACAGGTTTCATGTTTTGAAAGCCTTTGAAGATCCCATTGATCATCTGGCCCAATTACTTTGGTAATATAGGGCATTGGCCCCCAGAATTGGAACAGGGTGAAATGGCAGAGCGCCCTGACAAAATAGGCCTGGCCTTTCAGATCATCCTTTTCCTTTTGAGTTGCATCCTCAATTCGGTTTACATTCTTAAGCGCCATATTGGCCCTTCGAATTGAAATGAAACAGGACCAGAGAACCGGGTTTCGTGCTCCGTCATAGGTTAGTTTATTCACGATGGTTTCAGACATATTGCCCGATTTCCATGCGTGACCCTCCATGTAACGACCCATGTCGGCGGCATCTGTCACACCTTCAATGGAGTACTTCTGGTCCCAGGCATCCCAATAGAATGGGAAACAGAGCTTGATGTTAAAATCGGACCATCCACCCGACCACATGCTGCCGGCTTGTTGCAGTCTTCCTGCATATACGGCATCAAAATAGCTCTCAAAGTTGGTAAGTCTCGTAAATATCTGATCTTCAGTCAATCCCTGTTCGGGAGACTTGTCGAGATAGTTGTTTAGAAACTTGTCTACGCAGGAAGTCGAAATGAAAACACTTAACCCGGCGAGAAGTATAATTAAAATAATTTTTTTCATAATATCTGTCTTTGTAATTAGAATGCAACTTTAACACCCAACCTGAAAGATGCCATTATGGGGTAATATCCCTGGTAGAAGTTGGTAGCTTCCGGGTCACCTTCAACCAGCGGGGTAATGGTGAAGAGGTTACTTCCACTTGCATAGACCTGAAGATTGGAAATTCCTAGGGCCCTTTTCAGAGCACCAACATTATTAAATGTATATCCGAGAAATAAATCTTTCAGACGAATGTAGGAGGCATCCCTGAAGAAGCGGTTCTGAATAATTGTCTGGTATCCCCTGTCGGCCTCGCCACCTCCCCAAACCAGGTTATCCTGGCTGGAACTTCCGCTGTAATGGAGTGTAGCATGTCCTGCGTTCGGATTGGTCGGAGTCCAAAAATCGAGCTGAGATTTATGCATCCGCCAGTCACCTTTGATAAATTCAACTTCCCATGCCTGATTGTATTGTACATATTTTCCCTGGTTTCCTGCCAGAAGAAAGTTGAAATCAAATCCTTTCCAGTTAAAACCGCTGGAAAATGAATAGGTGATGGGCGGATAGGTCAAGCCTGGTATGGCGTGCTTGTCAAACGCATTGACTGTCCCGTCAACCTTATAATCCAGAAACTTGTAATCTCCAACATAAAGCCTGGTAATATCCACCGGCGAAACATTGTTGTGAATGTCATCAATAGAGGTATAGTATCCCGATCCGGTAAGTTGAACACCGTTTAACTCAAGTCCAACAAGTCCATATTCTGAGTTCAAGGTCCCGGTTATGGGTTTGCCTGCCTCTTTCATGTAATTGGGATAGCTGGCCGGGTCGTCCTTAAAGATTACTCGGTTTTCATTAAATCCAAAAATGGCTTTCGCAAAGTAATTGAAATCTTTTCCGAATTTTTTTCTGAATTCTATATCAATATCAATACCATGTTTTTTTACCTTACCAAGGTTAAGTTCCTTGATTGCATTTCCAATGAGGAAGGTTGTACTCTTGGGGCTCAGCAGCATCTTATCGCGGTATTCATCGTAAAGATCAACATTAACGGAAATCAAGTCTTTAAAAAGACCTATCTCAAAACCGACGTCACGCTTGTGTGCCCTTTCCCATTGTGCCAACGGATTGGGCATCAAATCTTCGTTAATATAACCACGGTCATCCTTATAAAATGAGCTCTGGTACAGCCACCGGCTTTTGGCATAGTCGCTTCCGACATATCCATCAGAATAACGCAGCTTAAGTTTGTTCATCCATGGGACAGCATTTTTGAAGAAGGGCTCTTCTGTAACTACCCATCCTATTGCGGCCGAAGGGAATAGACCAAAGCGATTACCCGGTGCGAAGCGTTCGGATCCGGTATATCCGACATTAAACTCGACCAGATATTTTCTATTGAAATCATAAGTTGCCCTTCCTACCAGTCCTTCATTGTAATAAGGAAATTCAGAATTGGTGTTTTTCTGCTGACGGTTGAACAACCCCATGGCAGAAACACTGTGTTTGCCAAACGAATTGGCATAATTTATAGCAGCTTCATAATAGTAATCAGTACTGTAGGGTGTGTTCAGGCCTCCTACGTTGATATCAAGAGGAGGATTAAAATAATATTCATTGGATTCAGCAGGGCTGTACTGGTACCATGGATTTGCTGCGGTACCAATTTTTGTGTAATCGAGAAGCCAGGTTTGGGTTGATGGGTTGGCTGTGAGTTGTCTGTTGATGTAGTTTGAACTGACAGAAATTTTGGCGTTTAGTTTAAGCCCTTTTGTAATGAAACCGAGGTCCTGATTAAAAATAAGGTCGGTAAAAAGCCTTGACGTAAGATCCTTGTTAAATTGTCCCATATTCATGGTGTTGTAAGGATTTCCGGTGTATTCGCCAAAAGCAGCAGCATACCTCATCCCTGAAGCATTAGGGTAATTTGGATCGGGAACCTGCTGTAGGACCCATGCAGGGAAATTTGCCGGGAACCTGGCGCCGCTGGTTGAAAAGAAATCTCTCCACGGACTGCTGTTCGGGTTATTCTTCAAGTTAAGAGAACCGCCGGCGTTCAGGGACAAAACGGTAGTTTTCGTAATGTTAAAGTCGAGGTTGATCCGGTAATTGAAGAGATTATTGGAGTACCCCATATCATAAAAATTATCTTTTCTCTGTTTAAAGAAGCTGCCTTCATGCTGATAACCGAATGCAAGAAAGTATTTTGCAAACTCAGTTCCTCCTGATACGTTCATGTTAGCAGTTGTAATCGGCGCAAATTTGTTGGCATTTTCATCAAACCAGTTGACATTCGGGTACCTCAGCGCGTTAAGAGGAGTAGATGGATTTCTATACTCCTGAAGTGACGACTGAGGAATAAGCGATTGGAACTGCTGACCATTCATATATGCAACGTTCAGATCACTTAATGTAGTATAGGAATTAATATAATCAGGAAGCCTTGTGGCAACCTGTATACCGGTAGAAGCGCTGAAGTCCAATTTTGGTTTGCCAAGTGTTCCCCGTTTTGTCGTTACAATAATTACTCCATTTGCACCTCTGGCGCCAAAAACCGCTGTCGCGGAGGCGTCTTTCAGAACAGAGATTGCATTGATCTCATTTGGGTTTACCTGGGTGAAATCACGCTCAACACCGTCCACAAGGACGAGTGGAGCACTTCCGTTCCAACTTGAAACCCCACGAACATAAATTTCAGCCGCATTGTTACCTGGTTCACCCTGTTGCTGGATGGTAAGGATACCCGAAAGTTTACCGGCAATTGCATTGGAAACGTTGGTTGCACCTGCCTGCATCAAAGTTGCATTGTTAACCTGTGTAACAGCGCCAACCACGGTCTCTTTCTTCTGGGTACCATAACCGACTACGACTACCTCTTCCAATCCTACTGTCGATTCGGCAAGTGTAATCCTGAAATTGCTGTTGTTTCCAATGGTTACATCTTTGGAAATCATCCCAACAAAGCTTACCAGCAGGGTTTTGGTGCCTGCAGGAACGCTAAGCGTAAAATTTCCGTCAATGTCCGTAGTGGTACCAACGGTTGTGCCACTTGCAACAACAGTTGCGCCAGGAATCGGAACTCCTGCCACGTCACTTACCTTACCGGTGATCTTTTTTTGCTGTTCAGACGGATTAGCTGCATACACAGGCTTAGTTTCCAGTAAATGACCATCTGCCGCAAGTGATGCAAAAGCAGTCACTAATACAACAGAAAGCAATTTGACCTTCAAAAGAATCTGTGAACAACATCCCAAATTGAAGCAGTCAAACCTTCGATTTTTTTTCATAGTCTGTTCTGTTTGAAATGATTATTTGTGGTGATTGAGTTGCTTTTGTAGTGAATTTGCCATGGATAATCGTATAATACAATCGATTGCACAGCTAAAATCCAATAAACAGTTATCTCATGCAGTGAATTTTAAGAATTTAGTTTGTTTTGGTTTGAAAGAGTTATTTTCAGTGACATTTTTCCGATGTGAAAATAATGATAATATTATAAAAACTATTAAAAAACCATAATTATTTACATGCTTTTCGATGGATATTTAACAAATTTTAACGGGAATAATAGTTAGTGTGGTGTCTTAAAGGTGGTTGAGAACTCAGGTACTGTTGAAAATATTTTATGAATTCATTAATTATGGAAAAGCCGACTTCCTGGATGTCTCAACCGGTATACAACTAAATAGCAATATATCCGATAATTAGCATTACCATGCAAAGTTTTTACAATGTGGGATAAATGTCTATTTGCAGCAGATAACACACTCTATCTATATGTGCCCTTTCTGAAGGGCAGCAACTACATCGATAATAATTCATTTGAATTATACCATATCGCATCAAACATGTACGAAAAGAAACCGGCCTCTTTTGTCTTATTTTCGAATATACTCCTTTAGTTCATCATTCATTTCGTAAGTTAATCTCTTCAATTCAGCAAAGAGCAGGGGAATCCCTTCTGATGAATCTTGTTTGGCCAACTCCTCAATTCGTCTGCACAGCTCGTGGGGCGCCG